>CAZCVU010000082.1:0-8641 GCA_964501745.1 uncultured Flavobacteriales bacterium
GGCGCTGGTCTTCCATCTCCGACGGCAGATGGCTGCCGAATCTCTCGAAATGATCCTTCACGTCATCCACTTCGGCAAGGCCGTCGGCTTTGTTGAACGCCATCAGGCTCTGATAGCTCGCCTTGTCAAACTGAAATTCTCCCCACTGGATATCTTCATATCGGGGCGTCAGACCAAAGGCGTCCTCGACCGCATCAGCCTCGCCTTTGACGCGGTCGACCACCCATTTCAGCACGCGCATGTTTTCGCGGAAGCCGGGCCAGATGAAATCGCCGCTCTCGTCTTTTCGAAACCAGTTGACGCGGAAGATGCGCGGCAACTTGGCACCATCCCGATGGCCCAGTTTCAGCCAATGCGCCCAATAATCGCCCATGTTGTAGCCGCTGAACGGCAGCATGGCGAACGGATCGCGGCGTATGGCCGCCTGATTGAAGGCCGCCTCCGTTGCCTCGGAGCCCATCGTCGCGGCTATGAACACGCCGTGGTCCCAGTCAAAGGATTCGTAGACTAACGGGAATGTCTTGGAGAGCCGTCCGCCGAACAGGAAGGCCGAGATCGGCACGCCTTCCGGATCATGCCAGGCCGGGTCGAACGACGGACATTCAGTGACGGGAACCGTAAACCGCGAGTTGGGATGCGCGGCTGGCCGGTTGGCATCGGGAGTCCAGTCATTGCCTTGCCAGTCGATCGCATGCGCTGGCGGCTCACCGTCCAAGCCTTCCCACCAAACGTCGCCGTCGTCGGTCAAGGCCACATTCGTGAAGATGCAGTTGGATTTCAGCATTTCCATGGCCGTCGGATTGGTCTTTTCCGAGGTTCCCGGAACGACGCCAAAGAACCCTGCCTCGGGGTTGATGGCGCGGAACGTGCCGTCCGCGGCCGGCTTTATCCAGGCGATGTCGTCGCCCACGGTTCCGACCTTCCAGCACTCGAAGTCGTCGGGTGGGACGATCATAGCCAGATTGGTCTTCCCGCATGCGCTCGGAAAGGCGGCCGCAATGTATGTCTTGTCTCCCATCGGACTCTCGAGGCCGACGATCAGCATGTGCTCGGCCAGCCAGCCCTCTTCGTTCGCCATCGCCGAGGCAATCCGCAATGCAAAACACTTCTTGCCCAGGAGCGCATTGCCTCCGTAGCCGGAGCCATAGGACCAGATTGAGCGCTCATCAGGGAAATGAACGATGTATTTGTTCTCGAGGCTCGGTTCGCATGGCCATGGCACGTCTGCCTGACCTCCCGCCAGAGGCATGCCGACGGAGTGCAGGCAGCGGATGAATTTGCCATCATCGCCGAGAGCCTTGAGTGCCCCTTTGCCCATCCGCGTCATGATGCGCTGGCTCGCGACGACATACGGGCTATCGGAGATCTGCACGCCGATATGGGCGAGCGGCGACCCCAATGGCCCCATGGAGAAGGGCATTACGTACATCGTGCGGCCGCGCATGCAGCCATTGAACAGACCCGCCAGGACACCCTTCATCTCGGCTGGGTCGACCCAGTTGTTGGTTGGACCAGCAGCATCGGCGGTTGGCGTGCAGATGAATGTACGATCTTCAACACGCGCGACGTCACTGGGATGCGAGCGGGCCAGATAACTGTTCGGTCGCTTCGCTTCATTGAGTCGAGTGAGCGTGCCGGCGTCGACCATCTCCTGGCACAAACGGTCGTATTCCGCTTGGGAACCGTCACACCAGTACACTTGATCGGGGTTGCAATGGGCCGCAGTTTCGTTGACCCAGGCAAGCAGTTCAGCATTGCCGGTCTTGTCGTACCCCTTCGAATTCATGCTTTGCCCCCCAAAGGCAAGTGCAGCGATGGTGTGCCCATTGCCATCACCGCGACACGTCAATCTCTCCCAACGCCTATCGAAGCGCGTGAGGCCACGAATTGCAATTGATCTTTGGAACTTTTTAGCGCCCGACCCTATTCCACGCGCACCATCATGCATCGACGTTCATCGTCGCCGATACCGCCAAGTTGCTGCTTACGTATACTCCTGTCCCGCCTCGAACTTACCGGCCGACTTGGCCCAGGTTTCGAGCTTTACCAGTTCGTCCGGGTCACGCCGGAAGATGGTGTGCGAAGTGCGCCGGGACGTGCGCCAGCCCTCAGGCGTGCGCAGCCACTCGTCGTGGTGGTCGTGGGTGCGGTGCGGCCCTTCAAAGGGAATCGGCCCGTCAGCCGTCTCGAACTGGGCATCAGGCGTGTAGTAGATCGTGTGATAGAAATTGCAGGTCGCGTGGTCTTCATCGATAACATCGACGACGAAATTAGTCACGCAATGGCGGATCGTGCCGGTCCCGAGCGCCGGCTTCAGCGCCTCGAGGATCTCATCCCGGCCGTTCAGATGTACCGCCATGGCGATCCACTCGCAGTCTTCGGTAAAGAGCTCGACCGCCTTGTCGAACTCACGGTGGTCGACATGCCAGTAGTATTTGGCAATCAGTCTTTCAATTTCCCGCTCGATCCCTCGTTCCTGTTCCCGGTCCATCGCTGCGCCTCCCTTGGCTGTCTTCCTACAACCGATATCGTGATGACATTCGACCGTGCGCGTCAAGGTGGAGCCGCTCAGGCCAGCTTAGCTGCGGCGATCTGCCGCTAAGACTGGCGGCTTGCCACTTGTGCCACAAACCAGCTCATTTTCGATGACCCTTAGCCCGTTTGCATGCATCCCAGGTCGGCACGCGCTAGACTGCGACGAGGGAAAACAGGTGCTACGGTGCGAGGCAGGTTTGTGAAGTCATGGCGCGGCTGCATGACGCGGGAGGGTGCGGAGAGAGATTATGGCTAAGACCTTTGTGCTGACATTCATTGCCGACGACAGGCCAGGTTTGGTGGAGCGATTGTCGGAAACCATTGCTGCCGAAGGCGGAAATTGGCTCGAAAGCAGGATGGCGCACTTGGCGGAGAAGTTCGCCGGCATTGCCAGAATTGAAATTTCAGATGCCAATGTTTCGTCCCTCAAGGATGCGCTGACGGCACTCGACGAGAAGGGATTCCACCTCACTGTCTCGTCAGCGGAAGGAAGCGCTACAACTGAAGGCCATCAGTTTGAAATCAACCTTGAGGGTTTGGACCACCAGGGAATCGTGCGAGATATTTCTCACTGCCTGAAGACACACGGCGCCAGTATTGAAGAAATGGAGACAGAAACACAGGATGTGCCGATGAGCGGTGGAACTCTGTTTCGGGCCCGAGTCCGTGTCCGCCTCCCTGCGGGCCTGAGCGAAGAAGATCTTCGTAACTCGCTTGAACTTCTGTCGGGAGCATTGATGGTGGATATTACCCTCGGCGAGGTTAGTGGCTGAACTCTGTCCGATCGCGAAACCGGACGGGCTCGGCTGCGTGCCATCGGCACGCAGACACTGCGAACAACCAAGTTCACTTCCAGATACAGTCAATAGCAGACATCGGAGGAGTCTTGGAAAGCTGATATCTTCGGTACTGGGCTGTGCACGAATCTAGTGCGGCGGGGATGATATAAATCAAAGGCGCCCTGGCAGGGAGATGACATCATGCTGCGACCCGTTGGTAGAAGCTGCTATCCGCGGCGGGTTGGGTGTGTTCAGGATGGAAGCTCAGACACTTAACAATCCACCACTGTCACCGGTCCTGTTGGCTGGGATTGCAATCAGCCCTCTACCGCCGGTGCTGCTACAACCATTACTCGACGCAGCAATGGCAATCATGAACAGACGTCATCCGGAACTGTTCGATCGCCTGGCCGGTTTGGAGAGCAGCAGCTTCTGGATCGACCCTGTCGATTTGCCTTTTGATTTTCTGCTGCGGCCCGCGTCATCGCGGAGCTTGATGGCGCTCGCTGCAGGAGCCCTGCATGAGGAGCCGACGGCGGCCATCCACGGACCGCTGCTGACGCTGGTTCAACTGCTTGAGGGGAAGCTCGACGGCGATGCCCTGTTCTTCTCACGCGACCTTATCGTCGAAGGTGATATGGAAGCGGTGGTAACGCTCCGCAATGCCATTGATGGCGCCGGGATCGATCTCCTGGAAGACTTGCTGTCGGTGTTTGGGCCACTGGCCGGACCGCCGAGATTCATTGTTGGTCGCGCTGCTGCCGTATTTGCCCGCATGGAGAGTGACCTCGCCATCCTCAGCCGAGCGCTGCTGGCTCCCAACGCGGAACGTTATGAGGCACAGGCCGCTGAACTCAAAGAGCTGCGGGAAGCGGTGGTTGATGTCCGCCGACAGTCGGGCGCAAGCGCGCGAGCTCGCCGCCCACATCCGGCCGGGAGGAAAGCTCGGTGACGATGACCCGACTGGAGCTGGTTTGTCCGGCTGGCAGTCCGGCGGCGCTCAGGGCAGCGGTGGACGCGGGGGCCGATGTCGTCTATGGCGGCTTTGCGGACGAGACAAACGCCCGCAACTTTCCGGGCCTCAATTTCAGCCGCGACGAAATGGCGGACGGCATTTCCTACGCCCATGAACGGGAATGCCAGGTCTTCATCGCCGTCAATACTTACGCCGAGGCCGGCAATCCCGGCCCCTGGCAGAGTGCCGTCGACGACGCAGCGGCCCTGGGTGCGGACGCAATTATACTCGCCGACGTTGGCCTGCTCGATTATGCAAAACGGTCGCAGCCCCGCCTGCGCCGCCACTTGTCTGTCCAGGCGTCGGCTTCCAATCCAGAGGCCATTCGCTTCTATCACCACGCCTTTGGCATCAAGCGGGTGGTGTTGCCACGGGTGCTTACGATTCCGGAAATCGCGGAACTCAATACCCAAATCCCGGTTGAGACGGAAGTTTTCGCCTTCGGCGGCATGTGCGTGATGGCGGAGGGCCGGTGTTCCCTTTCCTCCTACGTGACTGGTCGGGCTCCCAACACTGATGGCGTATGCTCGCCGGCCAGCCACGTCCGCTACGAAAGACGTGGCAGTGAAATGGTTTCGAGCCTTGGCGGCTTCACCCTCAACGTATTTTCGCAAGGCGAGGCGGCAGGCTACCCGACACTCTGCAAGGGGCGGTTCACGGCGCAGGGATGCGCATCCTATCTGTTCGAGGAGCCGACCTCCCTCAATGTCATTGGCATCCTTGCCGAATTGACGGCCGCGGGCGTCAGTGCCTTAAAGATCGAGGGTCGGCAACGGGGCCGTGCCTACGTAACTCAGGTCGTTTCGGCATTCCGCCGGGCGGTCGATGCGGCGGAACATGGCGAGGACGTGCCGGTCGGTGAGCTAGATAGCATGACCGAAGGTCAGCGCGACACAACCGGCGCCTATGGCAAGGCCTGGCACTGATTGGACAAAACTATGACCGCGACACTCTCTCTTGGTCCGGTGCTGTTTAATTGGGAGGCTGAGGATAAACGCGATTTCTATTTTCGTATTGCTGATGAGGCACCGATAGACACCGTATATTTGGGCGAGGTGGTGTGCTCGAAGCGGACGCCGTTTTTCGATCCTTATCTCCCGGAGGTCGCCGAGCGCCTACGGCGTGGTGGCAAGCAGATCGTCTACTCGACCTTGGCACTGATCATGAGCGATCGGGAAATGGACGCGGCGCGCGCGCTTGCCAGCGATCCGGAGGTGCTGATCGAGGCCAACGATATCGGCACGGCCGCATTGTTGGCGGGGCGGGCCCACGTTATCGGTCCGTTCGTCAACGTCTACAACGAAGGAACGCTGGACTTTCTGGTGCGTCAGCAGGCAAGCCGGGTCTCTCTGCCTTGGGAATTATCGTCGCAAACATTGGCGGTGCTGGCGAAGTCCGCTGACGTTGAACTGGAGGTGCAAGTGTTTGGGCGCATGCCGCTGGCGATTTCAGCGCGCTGCTACCACGCTCGTCTGCAAGACCTTCACAAGGACGGCTGCCAATTTGTCTGCGCCAGCGACCCGGACGGCTTGAATGTCGAAACCATCGACGGCGAAAGCTTCCTCGCGGTCAACGGCACACAAACGATGTCGCATACGGTTTGCAATCTGATCGGCGAACTCGCGGCGCTTCAGAAGATGGGAATCCAAGCCTTTCGACTATGGCCGCATTGGCTCGATATGGTCGCGGTCTCGGAAGTGTTCCGTGACGTTCTGGACGGCAAGAGAGCAGCTGAGGATGGCCACCGGCAGTTGGCGACGAGCGTCGGATTCGCAGATTTCTCGAACGGGTTTTATTACGGCAAAGAAGGTGCGGCCTTGGTCGTCTAGCGTGCGTCCACGGACGGTTGCTGGGAGGACAGGTTCGCTCAGTGGGGCGGCGGCAGCGAAATACAGGCGTCGTATCGCTCGGCTGCCTGATCGATGCACCGTTCGATGTCTCTCGCCAGGAGATAGCGCTGCTCGACCAACTGATCGGCAGCCTCGCGAACCTGCCGCAAGTAGTCGTCGCGGCTGGAATACCGTTCAGTTATCGACAATCGGGGGTCATCCGTGGTTTGCCGCTGCTGGTCGTCGAGCGGAAACGGAACCGTCGAGCCGATGTATTCGAGGAGCAGGCCCGTGCCACCGGTATCGGGGTGCCGGGGATTGAATCCCGTATAGGTCGCGACGGGTACACTCACATCCGGTATGCGTATGCCGGAGACTTCGTTGCCGTCCGCATCGATGTCGGAAACCCAATCCGGGTAGGCATCGGATTCGATCTTCGCCGGCAGCTCGGCAATACCCTTCTCGGCATGCCGGCCAAGCTCGAGCGGATACATCGTCGTGAGAAGATCCGCAACCGGTCTTGCCAGGCCAGGGATTGACGACAATTGCTCTATCAGTACGGCGCGTGGCCGGCGCGTCTTATCCGCCGCTTTGGGATAAGCACTGGGCGGCGGCTCAACATCATCGGCAATCCAGGCTAACAGGTTGGCCAGTGCGGCACGGTAGAGCGGTCGGTAGTCGATGGTGTTCGCCAGGTTTGAACCGACGCTGCCGAAGGGTGTTTCCTTGGCGAGCGGCAGGCTCCCCGGCCCATGTTGTGCAGAGGCAAAAAGGTAGCGCCGCACGTTGTCGGGCAGCGTGGCGTCAGCCCCGGATTCGAGGTCCGTGTGCGCGAGATTGGCATCCCCGCGCCAGTATTCCGACGCTGTATCGGTAAAGATAATCCTGGGGAGGCTGCCACGGGCCCGTTGGGCGTCAAGCAGGCCCGCCGTCTCGCCGGTACGGGGATCGGTCTGCGGCTCATCGGCAAATGGGAACAGGTGGCCAAAGGACGGCGTCGGTTGGACCGAAGGCTGACCGTAGCGGTGGTTGAACTCGCCGCGCCGGCCACCCGCGATGTGGGCGAGAACGCCGTCGAATACCAGCCGCTCCAGCTCGTCCTGGTTGAGGCCCAGATGCAGGAAGGTCCGCAAGAAACGGCCGCATTGGGATTGTCCCTCCGCGACCGCGAGGTCGATGCGATCGGCCAGCGGCGATGCCTTATCGTGGCGCAGGAAGGAAGCGAGATCACGTGTTGCCAGCAGACCGGCGCCGACAACCGGACACTCCAACGGCGTATAGACCAGATCGTAGATCAAGCCGGGTTCAAACCCGCCGTCGAGCCAGATATGCCCGTCGTCTGCGACCGGACCACCGTCGACCTCCCTGGCGAACCGCCAGTTTGTGCGCGGAAGGACCGTGGGTTCCCCGTAGGCCGACCGGCGCACCAGTAATTGCGCATCCGGACTGTTCATATCATCCGTGCGGATGGGCTGGTGCTTGCCAAAGTCGCCGACGTGAGGGTCGGTCAAGGCAAGGGATGCTTGCGCGCAATCGGGTTGGATTCGCAACTGCATCCGGCCCGCAGGTTTGCGCGCAGCCAACGGGACATTCGGTGCGGTTAGACCAATCCGCGTACGCTCGGGCGTGCGCGGAACGTCCCACTGCCAGCCGGCCCAGGCGACCGTCCAGCCAAGTTCGAAGAGCATCCCGTCGCCGGGCGCGACTTCCGCGGTCGGCGCACCATCGAGCGTCGCCAGGTTCGTGCGGACCAGCGATCTCGCCCCGCGGTTGGGTATCTGCATCAGCAACGCACGATTGCTACCTTCCTGATCGACCGGCCGCAGCAGGGTCACGTCACCGCTGAACGACACCAATCCGTCTGCGCCGCGCTCGGCCAGCGCGAGATCAACGATGCCCTGATTCGCGAGATGCGTCGGGTCGACGGCATAGTGGGCGATCGCATCGAACCGCTCGTAGGGTCCGACGGCGCCGAACGCCCTGCCATCCTGGTAGGACGATTGCTGCAATATCTCCAGGCGCGCGACGGACATTAGAGATGCTGCCCAAAGAAGGCGAGCACCTTTGCCCAGGCGTCGTCCGATGCCTCCTGGCGATAGCTTTTCTCGTTGGTAAAGTTCTGGAAGGCGTGACCGGCGCCGTCGTAGCGATGGAATTCGAACGGTTTGCCGGCCGCCTCCAGCGCGGCCGCGTATTCGTCGACGTCGGCCGGCGAGGGCCGGGTATCGTCGTTGCCGAAGAAGCCGATCACCGGGCAGGGCATGCGATCGGCGAGCTCGATCGGCGGCTGGCTGCCCTCGGGCCGTCCGGCATTGATGCCGCCGCCCCAGAACATGGCGCAGGCCTTGAAGGTTGGATTGTGGACGGCGGCGAGCCAGGACAGCATGCCGCCAAAGCAATAGCCGGTGACGCCGAGGCGGGCCGTATCGACATTCGGCATCTCACACAACCGGGCCAGCCCGGCATTGAGATCGGTCAGGATG
>CAZCVU010000083.1:0-8629 GCA_964501745.1 uncultured Flavobacteriales bacterium
CAAACTGATCGTCGATCTGATCTATGAGGGCGGTCTCGCCAATATGCGCTACTCGGTGTCCAATACGGCCGAATACGGTGATTACTTGAGCGGACCGCGTGTCATCAACGCTGACACCAAGGCCGAAATGAGGCGTATTCTCGACGACATTCAGTCTGGAAAGTTCGTTCAAGGCTGGATGGAGGAGTGTACGGTTGGCCAACCGCGCCTGAAGGCTGAGCGGCGGCGCCACGCGGCGCACCCGGTCGAGGAAGTGGGCGAGCGTCTACGGGCCATGATGCCCTGGATCGCAGCCAACAAGTTGGTCGACAAAACAAAGAATTGACGATCTCCCCGTGTTGCAGCGGCAGAGACCCACGCTGCTGTAGCGCCAGCGGATTGAACCGGCGTGCACAGCTGGAGCAGCCAAGCTCGTCCACTTGGCAAAGGCGAGAATACAACTGTACAACGCAAAGTTTAGGGCGGCTGCGCCAAACAAAAAACGTTGCGGTTTAGGCGCAAAACAGCGTAGTTATAAGGTGTTGTGCAGTTTAATTTAGAAAATGCTCCGTTTTCGAGTTCTTTACTATTACTAAGTCAGTTATATTCGGCGGAGCATAAGTTGGGGTCGGGCGGAGCTAAGTTCTAATGCAGAACACACGACAAGCCGAATCGCGCCGTTGTGCCTGGCACCCCAATGCTGCGCTTTGCGTTGGCAAATCTGCGGGATCAGCGCCGCCGGTCTCACACAAAGTTAGTCTGCTTACCGGGAAGCACTTGGGTCGACTTAGTCGCCCCTGAATGCCTGTGCCGGATCGGCCATGTGCGTTCAGGGGTGAGGACCAAGTGCATGAATGATCTCCCGACTTTGCAGAGGAATTTTGAACATGAGCGCAGATAAGAAACGCACCAAGAAGACCGTCGCCCAAGACGAAGCCAACAGGATCATTATTTTCGATACGACCCTGCGGGACGGAGAGCAGTCGCCCGGCTGCTCGATGAATCTAGATGAAAAGCTGCGGATCGCCGACATCCTCGAGGAATTGCGCGTCGATGTGATCGAGGCCGGGTTTCCGATCGCGTCGAACGGCGACTTCGAGGCCGTTGCGGCAATTGCCAAGCAGACGAAGGAGTCGAAGGTGGCCGGCCTCGCGCGGGCCAGCCGCAAGGACATAGACCGCGCTTGGGAAGCATTGCAGCACGCTAAGCAACCTCGTATCCACACCTTCCTTGCAACCAGTGATTTGCATATGAAGTACAAGTTGCAGATGGAGCCGGCAGCGGTGCATGAGGCGCTGGTGGACGCCGTCTCACATGCCCGCAATCTGTGTGACGATGTCGAATGGAGTCCGGAGGATGCGACACGAACCAACCATGACTTCCTGTGTCGCTGCGTGGAATCGGCCATTAGGGCCGGGGCGTCGACGATCAATATTCCCGACACCGTTGGGTACACGGTACCTGAGGAGTTCTCCGAGCTCATCACCATGCTCAAGCAGCGGGTGCCCAACATCGACAGGGCGGTGATCTCGGTTCACTGCCACAATGATCTCGGTTTGGCGGTCGCCAATTCACTGGCGGCAATCGGCAGCGGTGCGCGTCAGGTCGAGTGCACGATCAACGGTATTGGTGAGCGCGCTGGCAATACGGCGATGGAAGAAATCGTCATGGCGCTTCGGGTGCGCAAGGACGCGATGCCCTACCACACCGATATCCGGACCAGCAACTTCACGCGGGCGAGCCACCTGCTGTCCACCATCACGGGGTTCTCGGTGCAGCCGAACAAGGCGATCGTCGGGGCCAACGCGTTTGCGCACGAGGCTGGCATCCATCAGGACGGTGTTCTCAAGAACGCGCAGACCTATGAAATCATGACGCCGGAGTCGGTCGGGCTAAGGACCTCGAACCTGGTGATGGGAAAACACTCGGGCCGTCATGCGTTCCGCACCAAGCTGCAGGAACTTGGGTATGAAATCGGTGAGAATGCGCTCGAGGATGCATTCGCCCGCTTCAAGGATCTGGCCGACAAGAAGAAAGATGTCTTCGATGAAGATATTATTGCCCTTGTCGATGACGAGGTGATGCGGGCAAATGATCGCATCCGGTTTGTATCACTTCAGGTCGTCGCAGGTTCGAAGGGGCCACAATCAGCGGAGCTTGAGCTAGAGATCGATGGTCAGCTGCTGGGAACAAAGGCGACCGGCGACGGACCGGTTGACGCGACGTTCAATGCGGTCAAGAATCTGTGCCCGCATGATGCGAAGCTGCTACTCTATCAGGTTCACGCTGTGACTGGCGGGACGGACGCACAAGCCGAAGTAACGGTGCGTCTGGAAGAGAATGGCAAGACGGTGAATGGCCAGGGTGCCGATACCGACACGCTTGTCGCTTCAGCGCGATCGTACATCCACGCGCTGAACAAGCTGTTCGTCAAGCGTGAGAAGACTGCGCCAGCGGCGCTTTCGGCGTGATTGTGGCGAGAATTGGTGCCGGTTATGCGAACCGTGGCGGGTTCAAGATTGACGGGGTGAAGGTCTAACCATGTTCGCAAGACTACTCGGCATGCTGTCAGCCGATATGGCAATCGATCTTGGGACGGCCAATACCCTTGTCTATGTCCAGGGGCGCGGCATCGTGCTGAACGAGCCGTCGGTGGTTGCAATCGCGCAGGTTAAGGGACGCAACCAGGTGCTGGCCGTGGGCGACGAGGCAAAGATGATGCTGGGCCGGACGCCCAGCAACATTCAGGCGATCCGACCGTTGCGCGATGGCGTCATCGCTGACTTCGACGTTGCCGAGGAGATGATCAAACACTTCATCCGCAAGGTGCACAACCGGCGCAGTTTTGCCTCGCCCCAGGTGGTTGTCTGCGTGCCGTCGGGCTCGACGGCGGTGGAACGGCGTGCGATCCAAGAATCGGCCGAAAGCGCCGGCGCGCGCCGCGTCTTCTTGATCGAGGAACCGATGGCAGCAGCGATCGGCGCCGGGCTGCCGGTTACTGAACCTACCGGATCCATGGTCGTCGACGTCGGCGGCGGTACGACCGAAGTCGCGGTGCTTTCGCTTGGCGGTATCGTCTACTCCCGTTCGGTGCGGGTCGGCGGCGACAAGATGGACGAGGCGATCATCGCTTATATCCGGCGCAACCATAACCTGCTCGTCGGTGAAGGCAGTGCCGAGCGGATCAAGAAGCAGATCGGCTCGGCCTGTCCACCAGAGGATGGCGACGGTGCGGTCATGGAGATCAAGGGGCGCGACCTGATGAATGGTGTGCCCAAGGAGTTGGTTATCAGCGAGCGGCAGATCGCCGAGAGCATGGCCGAGCCGGTCGGCTCCATCATCGAGACGGTCAAGGTGGCGCTGGAGAATACCGCGCCCGAACTTGCGGCCGACATCGTCGACAAGGGCATCGTGTTGACCGGCGGCGGGGCGCTGCTTGCCAATCTCGACTTCGTGCTTAGGCACGCCACCGGTCTCCCGGTCTCGATTGCGGACGATCCGCTGTCGTGCGTGGCCATGGGGACGGGCCGTTGTCTCGAAGAAATGAAGACGCTGAGAAGCGTGCTTATAGGCATGTACTAACGGGTGAAGCGGCAGTGCGCGGTTGGAGGGAGGAGCTAGCGCGCTTGAGGGTTGGAGGAAGAATTGGCAAATCGTCAGGGACGCGTCCAGAGGCTTACCGCGCCTATTCGAAGCCTAGCGCAGCGGTTCACATTCCTGTTCCTACTGTTGTCCGCGGTCGCCATCCTGCTGTTCGGGAAGGCCGATCCGACGGTCTTCGAGCGCACGCGGGTGATGGTGATAGATGCGACAGCGCCGGTTCTGGATGCATTGTCACGCCCGGTAGCGACCGTCGCTGCGATCGTCGACGAAGTCCAGCAACTTGCAATCCTGCGTAGCGAAAATGCCTCATTGCGGCAAGAGAATGTGCGCCTCCAGGCATGGCAGGGTATGGCGCAGAAATTCGAGGCTGAGAACACCCGCCTGCGCGATCTTCTGCGATACGTGCCCGAGCCACCCGCAAGATACGTAGCGGCGCGCGTCGTTGCCGACTCGGGAGGCGCTTTCGTTCGTAGCTTGCTCGTCAACGCAGGAAGCCGTGACGGTATCGCAAAGGGCCAGGCCGCCTTCGTCGGTGCCGGCCTTATCGGCCGGGTGGCTGAGGTTGGCCAGACGTCTGCGCGGATTCTGCTGATCAGCGACCTCAACAGTCGGATCCCCGTGCTCGTGGCGTCGTCCCGCTCGCGCGCAGTTCTGGCGGGCGACAACAGCCCACATCAGCGGCTGCTGTATCTGTCTGCCAATGCGCAGGTGAAGCCGGGCGACAACATCGTTACCTCCGGTCATGGCGGCGTGTTTCCGGCCGGCCTGAGGATCGGAACGGTAACCTCGATCGGAAAGTCGGGCGTACGGGTCAGGCCGTTCGTCGACTGGGACCGGATCGAAGACGTGCTGCTGGTCGACTATAGCGGCGATGGCGTCGCCATCAGCCTGCCGCGGATTGCAAATCCGCAGGCCGCCCGCTCGGACCGCAAGGTAAGCACCGGACAATGAAGGCTAGCGTTTGGCAGCGCCTCGACTTGTTGGGGCGGGTGCTCACGCCATCGTTGATTGCCGTCGCCCTCGTAATCGTTAGCGTCTTGCCGTTACATATTCCCGGTTACTCACCGGTGATTCCCTCGCTCGCGTTGATGGCAGTTTTTTACTGGGTGCTTCACCGCCCGGACCTGCTGCCGGCGGTGGCGGTCTTCTTCGTCGGAATTCTGCACGACATTCTCACTGGTGGTCCGTTGGGCGTACAGGCATCCATCTTGCTCGTAGCCTATTGGGTGACCGGCTCGCAACGCCGCCTCTTCCTGGAGAAGTCGTTTCTTGTTGTTTGGTGGGGCTTCATGATGATCGCTGCTGGGGCGGCGATCATGCAGTGGATTTTGATGTCGCTGATCTTCGGTACGCTGATCGTTCCGCAGCCAGCGGTCTTCGCCTACTTCATGACGGTGGCGATCTATCCGCTGTTCGCCTGGACGTTTGTTCGCGCGCAGCGCACGCTACCTCGGGTGACCTGAAATGCGCTCTGAGAAGCGCCAGTCCAAGATTTTCGATCGACGGATGGCGCTGATTGCTGGCGGTAAAGTTGCCTTGCTAAGCGCCCTCGCTGGACGCCTGTATTACCTGCAGGTCGTTGAGTCCGATCGCTATCGTATGTTAGCCGATGAGAATCGCATCAACCTGGTGCTCCTACCTCCACCGCGTGGCTTCATCGTCGACCGCGGCGGCACCCCGCTGGCGGTCAATACACAGAACTATCGCGTAGTAATCGTACCCGAGCAGACAAGCGATATCGGCGCTACGCTTTCTGCACTGGGTCAGCTGATCGCCCTTTCCGCGCACGACATTCGCCGGGTCGAACGCGGCGTCCGCCGTCGCCGCGCATTTGCGCCGATAACGGTTCGAGACAACTTGAGCTGGGAGGAAGTCAGCCGGGTCGAAGTAAACGCTCCCAATCTTCCAGGCATCAGCATCGATGTCGGCCAGTCCCGCCACTACCCGCATGGACCCGCGCTTGCCCACGTATTGGGATATGTGGCGGCCGTGTCGGAGGACGAGTTGACCGGCGATCCATTGCTGGAACTGCCCGAGTTTCGCGTCGGCAAGAATGGCATCGAAAAACGCTATGATTCGGTATTGCGCGGGACGGCTGGCAACAGTCAGGTCGAGGTCAATGCGCTTGGCCGTGTGATCCGTGAACTCAGGCGTAATGAAGGCCAGGCCGGCCAGCAGGTGACGCTGACGCTCGATCTCGGGCTGCAGCAGTTTGTCTCTCGGCGGATCCAGAACCAGCGCAGCGCGTCGGTCGTGGTTCTCGACGTCGACAGTGGCGATATTCTAGCCATGGTGTCGACGCCGAGCTTCGATCCCAACGCCTTTAACGAAGGCCTGAGCACCGAAGCCTGGAATGCATTGACGAGCAATTCCGACGCGCCGCTCACCAACAAGGCGATTGCTGGACAATACACGCCGGGATCGACGTTCAAGCCAATGGTGGCGATGGCCGCGCTGGAAGCTGGGATTTCCAGCGAAACCAGGGTCTTCTGCAAGGGCCACATCGAACTCGGCGACCAGCGCTTCCATTGCTGGAACGAACATGGGCACGGCGAGCTGGCGATGCACGGTGCGATCCGTGAGTCATGCGACGTCTGGTTTTACGAAATGGCGCACCGGCTGGGTGTCGACCGTATCGCAGCGATGGCCAAACGCTTTGGCCTCGGGACCCGTCTGGGTATCGATCTTGCGGGCGAGCAACCTGGGTTGATACCGACCCGCAGTTGGAAGCGCGCCGTGCTGAACGCCGCCTGGCAGGGGGGCGAGACGTTGGTAACCGGGATTGGCCAGGGCTACGTGCTGACGACGCCGCTGCAGCTGGCGGCAATGACCGCCCAGCTTGTCAACGGTGGCCATCGCGTACAGCCCAATCTGCTGCGCGATCCGTCCGCAAGTTCGGCGGCGCCGCGCGACGGCACGGCCTCTTCGCTGGGCTTCTCGCCGGCCTCGCTGAAGTTCATGATTGGAGCGCTTTCCGACGTGGTCAATGCACCCACCGGCACGGCCCACGCGTCGCGCATCACGCGGGCGAAATGGGCAATGGGTGGGAAGACAGGGACCTCGCAGGTACGGCGCATCACTGTGCTCGAGCGCGAGCGCGGCGTGAAGAAGAACGTCGATCGCCCGTGGAAAGACCGCGACCACGCGCTGTTCGTCGGTTTCGCGCCGGTCGACCGGCCGCGTTACGCGATCTCCATCGTCGTCGAGCACGGCGGTGCCGGTGCAAAGATGGCGGCACCGATGGCGCGTGACATTCTGACCGAATTGCAGCGCCGTGGTCTTGGCGGCGGCGAGCGCCTCGTGCGCGCGAGCGCGACATAGGCGGCTGGCGGTGATGACAATGAAAGTCACGACACAATGACCATCCAGGACCGGTTTGCGACGCCTCGGATGACGCTGGTCGAGAAGCTGTGGCACGTCAACTGGACGATGGTCGTGCTGATCGTCGCGGTTGCCTGCATTGGCTTCACGATGCTGGTGTCGGCCGCGAATGGCAGCTACGAGCCGTGGGCGTCGCGTCAGATCGTGCGGTTCGGCGCCGGCCTCATCGTGATGCTGGCGGTGGCGTTGATCGATATCCGCGTCTGGCTGAAATACGCCTATCTGATCTACGTGCTGTCGCTTGGGCTGCTCGGCGCCGTCGAGGTGATTGGCACGACAGGCATGGGCGCCCAGCGTTGGATCGATCTCGGGTTGTTCCAACTGCAGCCGTCGGAACTCGTGAAGGTTGCCCTGGTGCTGGCGCTTGCCCGCTACTTCCACGGCATCACCTTTGCCGACATCGGCCGGCCGGCCCACCTCTTGACGCCGCTGCTGCTGGTCGCGGCACCGGCAATCCTGATGCTGCGTCAGCCCGATCTCGGGACCGCCGGCATGTTGATCCTCGGCAGCGGCGTGCTGTTCTTCGCCGCCGGCGTTCGCATCTGGAAGTTCGTGCTCGTACTGCTCGCCGGATTGGCCTCCATTCCCCTCAGCTGGACGCTGCTGCATGGCTATCAGAAGCAGCGCATTCTCACCTTCTTCGATCCGGAACGCGATCCGCTGGGTGCTGGCTATCACATCCTGCAATCAAAGATCGCCCTCGGCTCCGGCAACATCATGGGCAAGGGCTTCATGGCGGGCACCCAGAGCCATCTCAACTTTCTGCCCGAGAAGCAGACCGATTTCATCTTCACGATGCTGGCCGAGGAATTCGGGCTGGTCGGCGCCCTCGGGCTGCTCGGGCTCTATACGCTGCTCATCGTCTACGGACTGGCGATCTCCTGGCGCGCCCGCAGCCAGTTCGCGCGGCTGCTCGGGCTCGGCGTCACCACCACGTTCTTCCTCTACGTCTTCAGCAATATCGCCATGGTGACCGGCTTGATTCCGGTGGTCGGTGTACCACTACCGCTGATTTCCTACGGCGGCACGGCGATGCTGACGGTGCTCGTTGGCTTCGGCCTGCTGATGAGCGTCAGCATCCACCGCGACGTCCGCATCGGCCGCAGCGGCATGGAGCCCGTGGCCTAGCGTCAGCAGATCACAGGACGACCGATTCGGCGGTCGGCGCGGACCGCTGTCCGGATTGCTGACGCGCGCTGGATACCCCGAAGTTCAATCCTCCTGGATGCTGCGATCGTCGCCATCGACAAAGCGGCGGCGCTTTGCTATAGGCGGGGCCGCTTGATTTGGCGGGCGCATAGCTCAGGTGGTAGAGCAGCTGACTCTTAATCAGCGGGTCCCAGGTTCGAGTCCTGGTGCGCCCACCAATTTTATCAATGGTTTATGGGAACTTCCGTCGCATAAGAGATAGATTAGTTAGCACATAGCTAGCACACAGTCTTGGTTTCGCATCATATTGGACGCGTACCTAAGCAAGTCTAATCGCGGATCAGAGCTGACTTTTCCCATGTCAACAGGACCGTTAGAGCACACCACCGCGTCCGCGTAGGCATGCTCCAGCTGTGAGCGGCTCTGATAGTGGATAGCTCTGGCCATGTATTCGAGGATTGGTCTTCGTGTGTCTGACGTCAGCGCCTTTGGGACAGATTGAGGTGTTTTCATAAGG
>CAZCVU010000084.1:0-8622 GCA_964501745.1 uncultured Flavobacteriales bacterium
ACATATTTCGTCAGCGATCTGGGACATGCGCTGGCCGGAGTACCACTCGCTCCAAGACCGAAGTGCGGGGCGCAATTCCACTTCTCTCTGCAGGGTAGCGTTCAGGGTTTTACCCTTTGCGAACCGGATGGGGATGGGTCTGGCCTTTCGCTCTCGAACGTACCTTTTGAGGGGTCGCGGGCGCTTCGCATCGCATATCCGAGTATACGTCGCGGCGAGCCCATGGCGGCCACAACGCAAACCTTTACGCCCTTGGACGCCATGCGCATGCGGCAATACGATCTGATGGCCAGCCCGCTGGTCTATCCGGGACAGCGCCTGCGGGCGCGGCTTTTCGCCGGCAAGACAAATGAGGGGCCGGTGAAGGTTGCACTCAGGGCCAGGTATTACGGAAGCGATGAACGGTTAGTGGATATCGACAGCACCCCTGCCGAGATCGAGCCAAATTCCGAGGCCACTGTGTCATTTGTATTGCCCGACCACGATTCCCAGCCAATTGCCGAGATCGGCGTCGTGCTGCTTGAGGCCGACGCGCCAGGGTTGGTCGAATTCGATTATCTGAAATGGGAAGGAACGCCGTCGCTCACTCTGCGGAGGCCAGATGTTGAAACAGATTTTTGGCACCAGGCCTGGGTCAACGGCGCACATATCTTTGCGAAGACCCTTGCACAGGGTTTTCATGTCTCGCAGGATTACGGTGACGGACTCATTGCCTATGGCACGCGCGACTGGACCGATTACGAAGTCGAGCTTCAACTGACGCTTCATCTGGGGCCCTATTGTGGCGTTACTGTTCGGACGCAGGGGCTAAGGCGCTATTACGCGGTGCGACTTTTGTTCAACCAACGGATCCAAATCGTGCGAGTTCGTGATGACGACTGCGCTGTACTGGCAGAAGCCGATATGAAAGTGGCACTGGAAGAGCCCGTCGCACTGTCGGTCAGGGCGGTCGGCACCCGAATTTCTGTGCAGTGCGAGGGGATTGAACTCGCTGTCGAAGATCCCGGAGACGAGGCAATAACCTCGGGTGGCGTCGGCATTCTTGTGCGCGAGGGCGCCGCCTCGACCAACGAAATCAGAATCGGACCGCCTGTTGGGCGATAGCACCGTGGATGTGATTCGGATAGACACCGACGCCGGGTGGTTTGCCCGGCTAGCTCCGCCGGATGATCGCTTTTCGTGGTCGGGCCGCGACCGCCGGAGAGAAGGTATTATCGACACCATTTTCTATTTGTATTCAAAGCATGTAACTTAAACGTTACTGGTGAGTTGATCGCGTTTTAGTGTGCTCCAGCACTCTGAATTAAGTTCATGTGATTCCAGTAGTTTAACGTGGGAAAGGCGCCTAGCAGAGATCAAAAACAGTAACATATTCCGTGTGTTCTGTTTCCGTTCCTAAGTAATCCAAACTCAAAATAGACTTCGCAAATGGCTAAATGCCTAGAAATGCTGGGTATTTTGCGTATCGTTCGTGTTCGCGATTATTTGTAAGTATTTTTACAAAACATTGAACAATTTAGGGAAGTAACTCCTAAGGAATAAAGGTGTAGGCTTCTACGTCTATATTGACATTAACCGCGGACAATCGGTGCCATCAGAGCATCGGCGCGGACGACCGGCATTGTTGGGGCGACGCCTAGGTCAGCACTCGGGAGTGAAAGATGCTAATCGACCGAAGCCAGCGCGCCGAAATCGATATCTATCATGGCGACCCGCAAAGTAATCTGTTGCGGACAATCCGCGATACGATGAACCATGAGGGGTTTCGAGGAATGACCAACTTTGGCAGCCTCGAAAACGTCCGCGAAGCCTTGAATGAAGAAAATCCTGACCTGCTCGTACTTGGCGTCGAATTCGAGAGCGAGACTGTTTGCTCGACCATCAACCAACTACGCCATAGCGAAACGGGTCGAAATCCATTCGTACCGGTAATCGTCACGACCTGGGAGCCGGATCAAGGTCTGGTTGAAAAGGTCGCCAGCGCCGGCGCCGATGCGCTGTTGGTGAAGCCATTTGCTCCCAAGCAACTGATCGACCGCATCGAACATCTGGCGCACAAACGCAAACCTTTCGTCGTCACTTCCGATTACATCGGGCCGGATCGCAGAAAGGATCCAACGCGCAAGTCTGAGATCCCGCTAATTGATGTGCCGAACGCGCTGCATGACAAGGTAAACGGCGTCTGTCGCGATCCTGCAACCTTGCAGTTGGAGATTGACGCAGCGATGGCGCAGGTGAACGAGCAAAAACTGCTGCGTCACGCCTACCAGATCGGTTTCCTCGTCGGCCTCGTCCGACCGGCGTATGAGGCGGGCGAACTGGACGAATCGGTTATCGAGCATATCAACCATCTAGTTTTTGTCGCACGGGATATTGAGCGTCGCATGAGCGGCACCCAGTATGAGCATGTCAGCGACCTATGCCAGTCACTGATTGGTCTCGTAACCGGCATCCGGGAGAGCTTTCCGAAAGCGAGCGACAAGGACATGGAACTCCTGAAACAGCTTTCCGACGCGGTTCTTGTGGGCTTCCATCCCGACAACGATGCGGCGGCAATGGCGGCGGAGATATCAGACTCGATAAGATCCTTCGAGGCCAAGCAAGCGCGCGGCGCGCATTCGTGCAGCCTGGCCCAACACTAGGAACTTGCTGATATGAAGGACGATGTGCTGCAGAGCCTAAGTTTTGACGGTGGAGACGTCATTTTCGAGACGGGCGATGCCGCACAATGCGCCTATTTGATCCAGGACGGAGAAGTAGACGTGTTTCTCGAAAAGGACGGCTTAATTGAAGTCGTCGATACACTGGGGCCTGGCGAGATCTTCGGCGAGATGGCCCTTGTGGATGACAAGCCGCGTTCGGCAGGTGCTATGGCCAAGGTTCGGACTACTTGCATTATGGTTTCGAGAACTGTGCTCGAGCATCAGATCAAGGCCAGTACTCCGCTGATGCGGGCGATGGTGAGGCTCTTCGTAAAGCGGCTTCGACGCTCTGCCACGGAACGCGAAGCGAATATTCAGTAACAACCGGCGTCAGCCCTAATCATTCACCGTTGTATTGCCACCGTTTTCGGATAGTTGCGCTTGGCAGAATGAGTATGCGAACTGGCGCAATATTGCGTGTCGTAGAAGACGCGGTTTGACGCAGGAATTGAACCCAAAGCATCGTGCATTACGGTAGTGTTGTGCCGGTCTTAGATGATGACAGGGCGCCGCGATGCCTGACGTTACCCTCGTAATAGGCAACAAGAACTACTCCTCGTGGTCACTTCGTGCCTGGCTCGTGCTGCGCGCCTCCGGAGTGGCGTTCGAAGAGCTTCAGATACCGCTCGGACGCGCCGACTCGCCGGCGGAGATTCTGCGCTATTCAGCAGCGGGTCTCGTGCCGGTGCTGGTCTGGGACGATACGTTTGTATGGGACTCCTTGGCGATCGCCGAGCATCTGGCCGAACGTGCACCCACAGCCCAACTATGGCCGGAAGACCCAGACGCCCGCGCCGTTGCTCGTTCTGTCAGCGCTGAGATGCACGCGGGCTTCAGGGCCCTTCGAGAGCATATGCCATACAACGCCCGCCGCCCGACCCGGGCGATCAAGGTTCCGCCCGAAGTGCGCGTGGACATAGATCGTATCAGCAGATGCTGGCGAGACTGCCGGGCACAATTTGGCGCATCCGGTCCATTTCTATTTGGCCGCTGGTCGATCGCCGACGCCATGTATGCGCCGGTCGTCAAACGTTTCCGGATTTATGATGTGGAGCTTGATGAGGAGGCCAAGGCCTACTGCGATGCCGTAAGCGAGTTGCCGGCCGTTCGCGAATGGGAGGCGCAGGCTTTGGATGAAACCTGGGTTATTGAGCACGAGGAGCGATAAGCGCTCGCTGCGGCCGTAGTCAAAAGCGCCGCTTGCGGCGCCTGATTTGTCCAGATAGCGTTGGCGTCCGCTTGCCCCGTGGAGCAGAGCAGCCTTACACAGCGTAGGATATCACAGGCGGTCTATGCTGACAGACAAGGTGCTCTGACTTTCGTAGATTCGCGAAGGTGAGCCAGGCCCGGAAATAGGAGCAACGGCATGACGAGCGTGGGAGTTATCGGTCTTGGCATCATGGGTGGCGCGATTGCCGCCAACCTGGTCAAGGCAGGGTTCCAGGTCATCGGCTACGACATCGCGGAGGAGCGCTGCGAAGCGTTGGCGGCGGCAGGCGGCGAGGCACTGGATACGGTGCGGGCGGTGGCGGCCGGGAGCGATGTCTGTATAGCCTCGCTGCCGAGCATTGAGGCTCTTCAGCAGGTCGTTGGCGACGACGGCATCATTGCCGCCGGCAAGGACGGCCTCGTTGTCGCAGAGTGCAGTACCTTGCCGCTTGCGGCCAAAGAAGAGGCGTTTCGCAAACTTGGAGAAGCCGGCGTGGTTTTGTTGGACTGCCCGATCAGCGGTACCGGTGCGCAGGCCGTGACGAAGGATCTTTCGGTATTTGCCAGTGGGGATCGAGGGGCTGTCGAACACTTCGCGCCCGTGTTCGAGGGATTCGCCCGCAGCCACCACTATCTCGGCGCATTCGGCAATGGCAGTAAAATGAAGTTTGTCGCCAATTTGCTCGTGCACATTCACAACGTGGCTGCGGCGGAAGCCTTCGTCCTTGGAATGCGGGCCGGCCTCGATCCGCAGCTCATCTACGATGTAATTCCGTCTGGCGCCGGCACGTCGCGCGTGTTCGAAATACGCGGACCGATGATGGTAGATGGCGACTACAGCCGGGCCACGATGAAGATTGATATGTGGCAAAAGGACATGGACGTCATCGAGGCTTTTGCCGACTCATTGGAGTGTCCGACGCCGCTCTTCGCTGCCGCCAGACCGTTCTACGACACCGCGTTGGCTGACGGGCATGCCAAGGACGACACCGCCTCGGTATGCGCTGTACTGGAGAAGCTGGCCGGCATCGAGCGCTAGCAACTGCGACAACTCGTTTGCCTGCGGAGCTGTTCAGGCCTCGGGCGGTGCGGTGCGCCAAACACTGAGTACGTGCTGCGCGCCTGCAGGGTCGATGCGCTCGAAATACGTCATCACCGCTTGAAACCGGTGGCTGGAGCGGAACTTCGCATACGACTGTCCGCCTTGTAGTTGCCAATAGATTTCGCTGAACATCTCACTGTCCAAACCGATACCTTTGCAGGCGATGCCAAGCCCTTCGCCGCCGCTGTGATAGAGGGCGCGGGTGACGGCGCTGGGTGACAGCGATGCGAGTTTCGCAAAATGCTGTTCGAAGCGGAATATCACGCCGCTGTGCAAGTACTTGATGAGCAGCTCCTTGTTCTTCTGCAGGTCGCCGCCGCCCATCTCTGCCAACTCGGAGTTGGCCGGGCCACCTTCGATTCCTTCCTGCATCGCCTGGTTCAGCGCACCGGTGATCGCGTCGGCGAGAACCGCAGGCTCAAGCTCGAAGCGATTGACGATATACTCGCGCAGCGCGTCGCTGATCCAGCAGTACATACGTGTCGCCAACGTAGCTGGTAGGTCGTGTCGGCGTACAAGCGCGGCGCGGTAATCGGCGACGTCGCGGCAGGATTCGACCAAGCTTTCCAGCAATTCCTCATCTAATACGGCGCCGTCATTCTGCAGCAGCGATTCGATCACCGCGCTGTCGGCTGTCTGCACAAGCGTCCGGCTTAGATCGGTGCTAATAGCTTGGCGTTTGGTGATGGCCAGATGCTGCGGCTGGGTTCTGTTGACGATGATCTCGATAAGGTCACGATCGTCAAGCAGCTGGCTGTTGGCGAGGATCTCGTAGGCAACTTCAATTTCGTCGTTTGCCAACATTACGATGAGGTCATGCGGGACATCGTCGCGGGCTGCAAGGAAGGCCGCGAGTTTGCTGCGGATATGTTGTTCGATATCGCCAATCAAGGCATGGAGAATGCCGAACACGTGCGCAAGCTCATCGGGACCAAGTTCTGCTGCGCCGGAAAAGCAAAGCTCGCAAAATCGATCTGTTAGGGTGTTCTTGTCCAGCCGGTTGGGGCCACGTTCATAGTCCGCAATCAGGTCGATCAAGTCTTTATGCATCGAGCCGGGCGGGCGTTCGATGGCCACTATCCGGGGCGTCGTTCTGTCGCCTCGGATATGGGGAAGCCCGCATCCTCCTACAATTGTATTTGTACACGGTTGTCTTCATCTAACAACAATCAAGACGGTGAATCAGCAAGTTATCCACAGCAAAATTTGTGCCTGTGCGAGTACTTGTTCTTAACTTCTGCTGTTTTTTTGGAGTTCAGCGACAGCGCACAGCCAAGCGTTCGCGCCGCTCTATACCGCGCGTTACCCTGCATTATTGCCGCTTGCGAAGTTACGGCCGCATGCTATCCGGCGGCGGCGGTGGTCTCTTGCTCGGCGGCGATCAGCTTGTCGAGAACCCGACGGAACCGAAACGGTGCCGCGTCGAGCGCCAGGTCAATATTGGCCGTTGTCTTGTTTTGCATGCCCTTGTAGACGGCGTTCAGGACAATCCGATCTTCCTCGAACGCGGCCCGCGCGAGCTCTCTGGCCATCTCGCTGATCTTTTCGTTGTCAGGCTGCGTGTTGCGGTGCTGCATCCAGTGATAGCGGGTCGAGTGTTCGTCGATCGGCGTCAAGAAGTGGTAGGACACCATGATGTAGGCGTCGTCCGGCAGCTTCTTGCGAAAGCCCCCGGTACCTGCTCGCGTGAAGACCGATTTGTTTAGCGAGTAAGAGGGGAAGCGCACCTCGTAATACTGCAACCGGTCGCACTTGCCCTCGAAATTAAACACCTTGCCGTAAAGCGGTGGCGGATCCTGTTCCTTTATCCAGCGCTGAACGACGGCTCCTTCGTCGGTCACCTTGATGTTCAGCCGCTCGTCCTCCGTGCCGGCACCCGCGAACGAGGTGCGGTGCACCCAGGCGACGTGGGACGGATCAAGCAGATTGTCCGTCAGATATAGGTAGTTGCATTCGCAGGTCATGGCGTTGCCGCCGACGAGCTTCCACGCCGGGTCGTCGGCATTCTCAATCTGGAGGATCTTGCTTTCGTCCGCCAGCTTCGGATCGCCCGTCCAAATCCACACCAGTCCCCACTTATCTACGACCGGGTAGCTGCGTACGCGGGCGCCCTTTGGGATCTGTCCCTCCTGGGTCGGCGCGGCGACACAGGTTCCCGTACAATCGAAGGTCAATCCGTGGTAGCCGCATTCCACGGCGTCGTCGATAATCCGGCCCATCGAAAGCGGCAGTTTGCGGTGGGGACAAGCGTCCTCCAGCGCCACCGGCTCGCCGGAGACCGTGCGGTAGAAGACAATATCCTCGTCAAGAATCTTGAGATGTTTCAGCGTCCGGTCGATTTCCCGACTCGTCGCCGCGACATACCAGGTATTGCGTAAGTACATGTCGATAAGTCCGTCGGTTGCTGAAGGGTAGCCTCCCCAGACTGTCCATATTTGTTGCAACGCACACTATCGTCCGCGAGCCGTTATTGTCTATCTGCAGTACAGAAGTTCGGCTGCAATAGGCCGTCGCACAACCCCAAAAAGATGCTTATTGAGCGCTGGCGGCGCCAGTATGTATTGTCTCGCCTAAATCGAGATCGCGATCCAGGCAAGAGATTGGTAGGTAGAGCATATGATAAGCGCAGCAATTGTCGGGCTTGGCCGCTGGGGACAACGGCTCGTCAACTCGGTGCAGTGGGAAGGCCAGCCGAAGGGTGAGTTGATACGTGTTACCCACGGCGTTACCCGCACGACTTCCAAGGCGGCGGATTTCTGCGGAACGCAGGGTATTGCGCTTTCGGACGACTATGATGCTGTTCTGGCGGACACCGCTGTCGACGCGATCATTCTGGCGACGCCTCATACGCTACACGCGCCGCAAATCGAAGCCGCCGCGGCCTCGGGAAAGCATGTGTTTGTCGAGAAGCCGTTGACAATGGACAAGACCAGCGCGGTTAAGGCCGTGGCCGCTTGTGACGCGGCGGGGGTGGTGCTGGCGCTCGGTCACAACCGACGTTTCTTGCCAGCAATGCATGATCTAAAGGCGATGATCGATGGCGGCGAACTCGGCACAATTCTGCATATCGAAGGAAACTTCTCGGTTCCAGGTGGTCTCGACTATGTTCCCGGAATGTGGCGCGCGTCAGGAGAAGAAAGCCCGGCCGGCGGGATGACAGGGATGGGCGTCCACGTTACCGACGCCATGATCCATCTATGTGGCGAAATTGAAAGTGTGCGCTGCCAGAGCCTGCGCCTGGTTCTTCAAGTCGACATGGATGACACCACCTCGATGCTGTGCCGCTTCGCAAGCGGAATGTCGGGATATATGGGTACGCTTACCGCGACCGCTCATATTTGGCGCTTGCAAGTCTTTGGCACAAAGGGCTGGGCACACATGCGTGGACACGAGATCATGGACGTCTGCCTAATCGGCCAGGAACTGAAGACCAGAACTTATCCGGCGACGGATATCGAACGCGCTGAACTTGAGGCTTTCGCCGAGGCGGCGTCCGGTGGTAAGCCCTATCCTCTGTCGTCACATGACGCGATCCATAACATGGCCGTATTCGATGCTGCACTCGCGTCGGCCGCCAGATCAGAACCCAATGTCGGATCGCCCACCGCG
>CAZCVU010000085.1:0-8622 GCA_964501745.1 uncultured Flavobacteriales bacterium
CATGTGGGCAATCAACGTCAGTGGCCAGGCGATCTCCCGGAACACCAAATTCGTCGCCTTCAATCAGCTATTCACCCGCCACGGTCCGGCGACGGATCTGTGCATTTACGAATCGGCGGCCTGGGCTGTGGGTGCTTTGGCGTCCGGCTACCAGCCGAGCTATATCGGCTTCGCGGGGGGTGGCAAGACCGACCGGGGTAATCCCCTTGATTCTCACCTGATTGCCGAAGTCTGCCTCGCAGTGGCGGGGATGTCGCGCGAGAAAGCTAACGAGTTCTGTCTCAAGTTCCTGGAGAAGTATGAGGATAAGCTCCTGCCTGATCAGGATCTCGGTAAGACCTTTCCGGAACTTTATGACCTTGAGACGCGGCAACCGCTGCCGGAAACCGTTGACCAATACACCCGCATGAAGGATGAGTTGGCCAAGGTTGGAATTCCGTTCAGCAACTGACATGGCGCCGCGCGAATCGTGATGGAACTGACTTAGAAGGGAAAAACCTATGGCGAGCAAAAAGGATCAGTCGGACCAGGACCTGCTTGAGCAAATTAAACAGAGCGTCGTGGAGGGCGACCGGGAGAAATGCGTCGAGCTCACGCAGCAGGCCGTTGACCAGTCGATGGCACCGGCCACCGTCCTCGACGAAGGCCTGATTCCAGGCATGCATGAGATCGCCGATTTGTGGGAACGGCTGATTGTCTTCCTTCCCGAAGCCGTGATGGCTGCCGAGGCGATGAATGGCGGGATGGGGATCGTTATACCGCTTCTCAAGGCGTCGGCCGATGGCTGGGAGCCAAAGGGCACCGTCGTTATCGGCACGGTGAAGGGCGATTTGCACGACATCGGCAAGACGATCGTCGGCAATATCCTGATGGCGAATGGATTCACGGTGCACGACCTGGGTACCGACGTGCCGGTAGACCGGTTCCTCGATGCGGCGGAACAAGCGAACGCCAACGTCATCGCCTGCTCGGCACTGATGACGACGTCGATGCCGGAGCAGAAACAGATGGTCGAATTTCTCGAGGCCACCGCTCAGCGTGAGGGCTACATCGTCATAGTAGGCGGCGCGCCGACGACGGAGGAATGGGCTCAGCAAATCAGCGCCGATGGCTGGGGCCGTGACGCCTACGACGCCACAACGAAGCTAGAAGAACTCGTCGGGGCGAAGCGTTCGGCCGCGAAACTAACCAACTGACGCCTGAACGGGCGGCGGCGAACGACGCGATTCAGAGCGACCGCAAGATCTACCGTGGAAGGAAGAAGTCCATGTCATCCGACGTGCAAGCTAGATTCCAAGACCTATGTAATCGCCTCGTAAAGGCGCTGAATCTCGAGACCAAGCCGGTTGGCGTCCTGTGGACCAACAAGCTACCGGACGATATCGAACGCGTAGACGGCACGCTGAAGGGCTGCCAGTTCCTCGACGTTGCCAGGCACGAGGACAGACTGTTCTATACCGACGCCGAGAATCACGCCGATTGCAAAAACGGCAGTCACTATCTGGGCTTCAAACCAGCCTTCGAGGGCCTTGCCTCGGGCGAATGGCCGGGCGGTGATTATCCCGACAAGGGACGCAGCATCTTTCGCACGCCGGTCGCCTTCCGCCGCGCCCTGCAGCAATATGCCGTGGTGCCCACCGGCACGGTCAAATACATGGTGTTCGGGCCGCTCGACCAGTTCCCGTTCGACAATCGCTGGGGTGGCGGCGTCGTCAACGTGTTTTGCGCTGCCAAGGCGGGCCTGTTCCTGGCTCGGGCTGCAACCTACGAAGCCGGCGGCATCACTGACGGCGGCACCGGGCCATCGGCCTGTTCGATGATCATGGCAAAGCCGCTGATGACCGGTGAGGTCGCTTTCACGCTCGGTTGCTTCGGCTTCCGCCAGTTCGTCCAGATCAAACCCGAGGAAGTGGTATTCGGCATCCCCTTCGAAAAGCTGGAGAACGTGATCGAGAACCTCGAACTCCTGCTGTCGCGGCGGCCCGACCTGGTAGAGCTGCTGGCCGAGCCCGTTGGCCAAGCCCACGTCGCTTCAGACGATGAGGTTGCCGTTCAGCGATCGCCCGGCGCGATCCCTAGTCAATAAGGCAGCCGCTTTGGTGTCGGCAACGGATAATGCAGCGGCCGCAGGCGCCGGTAGCGAAGATCGGTACATTGGCAAGTCTGTCGAACGCTATGAGGCCTTGGAGAAGGTCAATGGCCAATGGATCTACGGCACGGATTTTACCCTGCCGGGGATGCTCTACGCCAAAACACTCCGTTCGCCCTATGCTCATGCACGCATTCTCAAGGTAGACCTCAGCCGCGCCAAACAGCTCGCCGGCGTCCACGCCGTGGTGACGGGCGAAGATGCACCCTACCTGTTCGGCTCAGCCTGCCGCGACGAGCCTTTCCTGGCCCGAGGGAAAGTACGTTACGCCGGTGAGTCGGTGGCGGCGGTGGCTGCCATTAGCGAAGACATCGCACGTGAAGCAGTTGATCTGATCGACGTCGAGTATGAGGAACTGCCGGGGATCTTCGACCCACTCGAAGCGATGCAGCCCGGGGCCCCGGTTCTGCACGAAGACCTTGGATCATACGAGATCGAGCCGGTCTTTACCTGCAGCCCGGGCACAAACATCATTAATCATACCAAGATCCGGCGCGGCGACATCGAGCAGGGCTTTCGCGAATCGGATGAGATCTACGAGGACGTCTTCACCACCCAGTACATACAGCACGCGCCGCTCGAGACCCACGTCGGTATCGCCCAGATTTCGCCGAACGGCAAGGTGACGTTGTGGTCGAACAGCCAGGCACCGTACAATTTTGTCCGCGACATGGCCCGCGCGCTTGACCTGCCCTACTCTCAGGTTCGCGTAATCTGTACTGGCATTGGCGGAGGGTTTGGCTCAAAGCTCTACCTCCGGCCGGAGCCGGTCGCCGTGGCTTTGGCGATGCGGACCGATGGCAGGCCGGTCAAGCATGCGTTTACGCGGGCCGAGGAGTTCACCTCCAGCGTCACCAAACATCCGGCTCACCTTACCTACAAGACCGGGGTCAAACGGGATGGCACCTTAGTCGCGCGTAAAATCACTTCCGTTTTCAACACCGGTGCCTACGCCGATACCGGCCCGCTTGTGTCACGCAACGCCTGCATAAGCGGCACCGGGCCCTATCGTTTTGATCACGTCTGGGTCGACAGCTACTGCGTCTACACCAACAACCCATTAGGTGGCGCCTTCCGTGGCTACGGAGTGCCCCAGCTCACCTGGGCACACGAATCCCAGATGGACATGATTGCCCATCGTCTCGGCATGGACCCGGTCGAAATAAGGATGAAGAACCTGTTCGATCTCGGCGATTCGACGTGTACAGGCGAAGTGCTGACAACCAGCGTCGGCGTCAAGGAAACGCTTGAGAAAGCCACCGTGGCGGCCGATTACGGCAAGCCCATGGAGCCGTCGGATCGGCCCAACGTAGTGCGTGGCCGTGGCCTTGCCACCATGCACAAGCTGACCTACACGCCGACCACCTCGACGTCAGTGGTCAAGATGCAGCAGGACGGCTCGATCAACCTGATCTGCAGCACTCTTGAGATCGGCCAGGGTATCTACACGGCGCTGCGTCAGATCGTCGGCGAGAAGCTTGGTGTTGCGATCGAGCAGATCTCGATCGGGCAGCCCGATACCGAATACACGCCTTATGACCAAGCGACCAGTGGCAGCCGCTCGATCTTCCACATGGGCAATGCCCTGATGATTGCGTCAGACGATCTCATGCGCCAATTGTGCGAGCTCGCCTCTCCAATGCTGGAGCAGCCCATAGATAAGCTCGAGTACCGCGAGGGTACAGTTTGGGTCAAGGGCACGAACGAGTTCCTGAGTGCGCCCGAGATTATCCGCCGCAAATACGGTCCGCGGGGCACTTCGATCCAGGGGAACGGAACCTTCGTGCCACCGTCCGCCAAGGCACCGGACATGGAGACAGGGCAAAGCCCCAAAGCCTCCGCCTTCTGGATGTACGCGACCCAGGTGGCCGATATCGAAGTCGACACAGAGACCGGCCGAGTCAAGGTGCTGCGGATCGTTGCGGCCCACGATGTTGGCAAGGCGATCAATCCCGCCGATTCCGAGGCCCAGATCGAAGGTGGCGTTATCCAAGGTGTCGGCGCAACGCTGATGGAAGAGATGATCGTGAAGGAGGGCGTTGTCACCAATCCGACTTTTGCCGAATATAAGATCCCAACGATGCTCGATGTACCCGAGGTCGTGCCGGTCATCGTCGAGTGCGCTCATGACGAGGGGCCCTATGGCGCCAAGGGACTCGGCGAGCCGGTGCTGGCGCCGACCTCGCCAGCCATCGCCAATGCCGTCTTCAACACCATTGGTGTACGGATCACCGATTTGCCGATCACGCCGGAGAAGGTCCTGCAGGCGATCAAGCAGGCGGGCCGATGAACGTCGTGGTTCGGACCCCAGCACCGTTATCGCCAGGTCGTGACGACGGTTGCCGAAAGGAATCGCAAACTTGGGACACGTAGTTTCTCTGACGGTCAACGAAACGCGCTACGAGTTGGACGTTCCAGCCAACACGACGCTGTTTCGGCTGATCCGAAACGAACTAGGCCTGTTGGGTACCAAGGACGGCTGCAGTCAGGGAGTCTGCGGCGCCTGCACCGTGCTGGTGGATGGTCAGACGGTCCGGTCCTGCCTCACTTTGGCAGTACGAGCCGACGGCAAGAAGGTCACCACCATCGAGGGGCTCAAGGAAGACGGTAAGCTCCACCGATTGCAGCAGGCCTTCATCGATGAGGGCGCGGTGCAATGTGGTTTCTGCACGCCGGGTATGCTGCTGAGTTCGGCGGCCTTGCTTGAGGAGAACCCGCATCCCACGGAAGGCCAGGTGCGCGAGGCCCTTGTCGGCAACCTATGTCGCTGCACTGGCTATGCGCGCATTGTCCGCGCCGTGATGGCGGCGGCAGACTAGGGAGGAGATGCCATGACGCTTCCTCCGTTCGAATATCGGACGCCAGAATCGCCGGCCCAAGTGGTGGAATTGCTTGTCGAGTTCGGCGACGATGCCCTCTTGATCGCCGGCGGTACCGCCGTGGTCAACCTGCTGCGCGAGAGGCTGGTTCGCCCCCGTGTGCTGATAAGCCTGGTGGACATCGCCGAGTTGCAAGGGATCAACATCAATGGCGTCTGCGAAATCGGCGCTGTTGCCAGCTTACGTGAAATCGAACGCTCGGACGCCGTCCACAGCTTCGCGCCACTGCTGAGCGAGGCCTGCGCCAGGGTCGGCTCAGCGGCAATCCGCAATATGGCGACGCTTGGCGGCAACGTCACTCACGGCGATGCGGCCTCCGATCCTGCCCCTGCGCTTATCGCGCTTGGCGCCGAGGCCGTGTTGTTGGGCCCCGAGGGCGAGCGCACGGTGCCGCTCGACGGCTTCTTCATCAGCGTCTTCACGACCGATCTCAAGGAGCAGGAGTTCTTGACCGGACTGAAGGTTCCCCGCCCGAGTCCGGGCGCGCGGACTAAGTTCACGAAATACACCTGCACATCTGTGGAGGCCTTCGCGGCCGTTACGGTCGCCGCATCGTATGTCCCGGCCGCGAATGGCACTTGCGCGGACTTGCGCATCGGACTCGGCGGTGTTGCTGCGACACCGCTCCGCGCGACCGCCGCTGAAGACGTGCTGCGCGGCAGAGAGGCGACGCCGGATAGGATTGCCGAAGCTGCGGAGGCTGCGGCGGCTGCCGCCGATCCTTTCGCCGATGGACAGGGCTCGGCAGCGTACAAGCGCGACATGACCCGAGTGTGGGTGCGGCGGGCCCTTGAGGAGATTTGCACGCCGTAGGGTCGAAATCGCTACCAAGTGACGGCGCGCAACAGCGTGGCCGAAGATTCTCGCATTCGTTGCTGTTAAAGGCCCCCGACCGGGGCCACTGGTTGTGTCTGTCAGTCGCCGCTCAACACGCTCGCAGCGCCGCCGCGAATATCTTTCGCATCTCGGGCCCGTGTACCTGGTTGAAATCCCGAGGATAGACCTCACCCTGTTCGACCTTCAGGTCGACTAAGACGGGGCCTTCTTCTCTCAAGACATCGGCGATGCGCTCTTCGAAATCCGCCAATTCATCAAATTCATGAACCGATCGATAGCCGGCCGCCTTCGCCAAGCCGGCAAAGCTCAGCCGCCCCTGGCCTGGGATCGGATGGCCGCCATTGATCTCGTAGCAGCCATTTTCGCAAACGAAATGAATGAGGTTGGGTGGCGCGGCATTGGCGATTGTGGCCAGTGAGCCGAGGTTCATCAGCAGGCTGCCGTCGCCGTCGAGCACCAGTACCCGCTTGTCGGGCCGGCCCAGAGCAAAGCCGAGCGCATGCGACGAGGCCTGTCCCATGGCACCAGGTGAGATGTAGTTTAGCGGGCTCGGCTTGATGACGATCCACTCGAACGCTGCCGCATAGGTTGCGACGACGATCTCGTCGCTATGGTGTTTTGCCAGGGCCTTGAGACACTCGTCACGCTTCATCATGGCGCTTCAGGGCTCTGTCCCACTAGCATCACGACCGGGCGCCGTTCGCCGTAAGCGCGATCGATAGCTGGGCCGATCTTAGCCACGTCACCGGCTTCTCGAAGCAACTGGTGCTCGACACCCATGACGTCGAGTATGGGTTCGACGATGTGTACCGAGTACATGTTGGACTCGCTGGGTATGACCCCTGGCTCGATACCCTGAAGTCCAACCATCATGCAGATTGGATGCGAATATTCTACGGCAATGTGCCTGAGCGCATTGATCGAATCGAACAGTCCGGTGTGCTGCATCAGCAGCAGCGCCCGCTTGTCGCAGTAGCTCATGGCCGCACAAATGGATATGCCCTCGTCCTCCTTGCAGACCCGGACTAGGCGGATCGTCGAATGAGACGCCAGCGGCCAAAGCAGACCCGCGCTGGTAACGATGTCGGGCAGGGCGGCAACGATTTCGATGCCACTCGACTCGAGCGCCTCGATGATGTCGGCGCCACGTAGGGCGTTGTCGGTGCCCATTACCTTTACGCTCCCGATTGTTCCATCACGCCGAGCAAGGAAGTTAGCATCTACAGGTATCGGCGGGCAGCATGAATCCGGATGTGCGCTCGGTGGTACTCTCTAGCGGAATTTTGCGTCGCGCCACTCCAGCGCTGCCTTTAACCCTTTTTCCCGGCGTATCTGATTAAACTCCTCGTTTTCGGGGCCCCCGGCCACCGTTATCAGCAGGTCGATATCGCGCGCGGTCAGCAGGGATTCGCGCATGCCCATGATGTCGTAGGTCCGGTTGATGGCAAGTTTACTGTTCTGAACCGCCACCGCCGCCGCCGCCGCCATGTCCTTGGCAATGGACATGGCCCGGTCCTGCAGCTGCTCTGCGGCGACCACGTGGTTAATCGCCCCGCAGCGCAAGGCCTCATCCGCCGGTATGTGATCGTTGCCGGTGAGGATCCACTCTTTGGCCTTTTTTGGCCCGACGCTCCAGGGCAGGATCAGGGAGACGATGCCGACGCCGAATCGCACCTCTGGCTCGCCGAAAAGAGAGCCTTCGGCGGCGACCGTAACGTCGCAGGCGAGCGCCAGCTCAAAAGCTCCGGCCAGACAATAACCGTGAACTGCGGCAACCGTCGGCTTCGGGTGATCCCAGAACTGCATGATAAAATGAAAATGCTGTTCCTGCTCCTGGCTCCAGTCGTCGAAATTCGAAGGCCCACCCTCCGCCGATTCCTTTAAGTCGAACCCGGCCGAGAAGGCGCGGCCGTTGGCTCGCAGGAGGACTGCCCGAACATCCGGATCATCGGCGAATTGGGTCATGACGCCATTGATCTCCTCCATCATCTTGGTGTCGATGGCATTGAGGACTTTCGGTCGATTCAGAGTTATGACGCCGACGTGGCCGTCCATATCGGTTTCGATGGTTTCGAAAGACACTTCAATTCACCCAGAGTTTGTTGATGCGATGTTGGGCGTCACAAGAATAGTTATGTCGTGCAATATCTCGATACGGGTGCTCCTCCGCTCACTTGTCGAGAAGAATTCGAACTTGATCTCTAATCTCCAGGAGTGAGTCGACGACGGTCGCTCCCGCCGACTCTAATGCCACCATCTTTGCGGTGGCGCTTTCATCTTCTTGAGTCAACAGTGCGCCGGCATGGCCCATAGATTTCCCAGCCGGCGCATGACGCCCGAGAACTGTCGCGACCACAGGTGTCTTCATCGTCGCAAGATATTCGGCAGCGTCAAGTTCGAGACGGCCGCCGAGTTCGCCGATTAATACAACGGCCTCGGTTTCGGCGTCCGCTTCAAATAGCTCCAGGATCTCTTGATACCCGGTGGCCACCAGCGGGTCTCCTCCGAGACAAACAAGCGTACTGATGCCAAGGCCAACCTGATCGAGATACATGGCGACCTCAGGGGCAAGCGATCCACTCTTGGCGACGAAGCCAACCGATCCTTGCACATAGCCCCGCTCGTTGCCGTCGGAAAGATTCGTAAAACCGGGACTCAAACAACCAGCCGCATTGGGGCCGAATACGGTCGCGCCGTGGGTTTTGGCATGGTCGCATAAGGTAAATGTTGGCGAGTAATTCCATCCAAACTCTTATA
>CAZCVU010000086.1:0-8581 GCA_964501745.1 uncultured Flavobacteriales bacterium
CATCGGAGCCAGCAGAGGTAAGCCACCGCGTTCGTCCGTGACGGTCTCATAGGCGACCGCCACACATCCAGACTCCATCAAGCTACGGGTCAAACTCGGCTCAGCCGCAAGGTGTAGATATGTGAACAGGATTTGGCCCTCTCGCAGCAGCGTAAATTCTTCGGGTTGCGGCTCCTTCACCTTGACAATCATGTCCGCCCTGGCAAACACCTCTTGGGATTCTTCGGCGATTGTCGCGCCGACATGACTGTAGGCATCGGCTGAGAAACCGATACCGGTGCCCGCATCGGCTTCAACGATTACCTCGTGGCCATGGTGCACCAACTCGCGAACGCTCGCCGGAACAAGTCCGACACGGTGTTCGTTGGGTTTGATTTCCTTGGGAACGCCGATCAGCATAACTGTACCTCCTTTATCGGCTTCATATGGGCGACAGGCCGCTTTTCCAGTCCCCCAAAGCCACCTACATCTTCGCCTTTCTAGCCGCCCGAGCGACAAATTTCGCCAGCTCGCCCGCGATCACCTCAAAGACCGTCTGCCAAGAGCTATCTTGATCCTGGCGGAACAATCTCATCGTCGGATACCATGGCGAGTCATCGCGCTTCCGCAGCCATCTCCAATCCGCGGCGTAGGGCAACATGAGCCACACCGGTCGGCCTAGGGCACCGGCTAGATGTGCAACCGATGTATCGACGCTGATCAATAGATCGAGCGCCGCCAAAGCGGCTGCGGTGTCGTAGAAGTCGTCAAGTTGCGGCCCGAGCTGCGTCAGCGCCATGCCTGCCGGCGCCGGCTGCTCGCCAGCCGTCCCTTTTTGCAGCGCGAAGTACGAGGCCTTCTCAACGGCAGCCAGCGGCGCAAACTCCTGCAGCGGGCGGCTGCGGTTGCGGTCGTTGGCATGGTTTGGATTTCCCGCCCATACCAGCCCCACCTTGGTATCCCCAGACGCCTCGAGCGGCATCGGATCCGGCACCGGCAAATAGGGTACACGCGCCGGAATTGTCGAGAGTTCCGTCTCGAAGATCCGTGGCAGGCTCAGGAGTGGCAGATGCAAGTCAAAGTCGCACGTGGCGTCGTACTCCACGACCTCCACAACGCCATCGACGCCCGCCGCCAGTCGCCGCAACAACGGATGACACTCGACGATCACGTTGGCACCACGTGCGGCGACCAGCGGGGCATAGCGTAGAAACTGCAGCGTATCTCCAAGCCCCTGCTCAGCCCACAGCAAAATCGTCTTGCCCTTGATGTCGTCTCCTTCCCACAGTGGCTGGCCGAAGCCACGTGCCATGTCGGACCGTCTGAGTCGCCACTCGTGTTCCGCCCAACCCTCCGCCAGGTCGCCTTCCGTCAACAGCGAATGCGCCTTGTTGACATGGGCATCCATATGCGCCGGCGCGAGCTTCAGGGCTTGCTCGAAGGAAACCTCAGCCTCGTCAAATCGGCCAAGCAGCCGCAAGGCAACGCCGAGATTGTTGCAGGCGTCGGGATCGCCGTCGTCGCGTTGGATCGAAGCCTTAAACGCGTCGACCGCGCCCTCGATATTGCCAAGACGCAGCAATGCGCGGCCCAGATTGTTGTGGGCCTGCGCGAAGTCAGGATCGTAAACCAGTGCCTTCTTGAAGGTGAAGCTTGCGTCCTCGTAGCGACGCATTTCGAGCTGAGTCAGCCCTAAATTGTTGTAAGCCTGTGGATAGCCGAGCCGCAACGCCAACGCCTTCTCGAACTCCTGCTCGGCTTGCTCGAACAGCTTAAGTCCAAACAGAACCTGGCCGAGATGGTTGTGATAATGCGGCACATTCGGCTGGAATTTGGTCGCCCGTTCGATGAGCGGTCGGGCTTCATCGTTTTGGCCCATTTGATGTAACGCCACACCAAGAAGATGCAAGGTGTCCGCATGGTCCGGTTGCGTCGTCAGGATTTCCCGATAGACGGCAACAGCCTCTTCGAGCCGGCCTTCCTTATGCGCCTCGAGCGCGCCCGCCAACACCTCCTCAGCCACTTTTGGCGTCCCCATCAATTCCGTTTCGGTGGTGCAAATCCAGTGAGCAGACGAAACGTCAAATCGGGGAGTTCGCCTTGTGGTGGCTGGCGTCCTCCAACCTCGATCTCCTCAACCAGTCGTTTGCGGACAACGATTTCGATACCGCTTTCGCCGATCGGCGTCAGGGTCTGGTCGAAACGTGGCAGGCTGAAGCGATAAGTTGCGTTCAACACTTCTATTTTCTGAATGTCGGCAGCGTCGCCAAGCGCCATTAGAAGATCGACGATATTGCGGGAACGCTCAGTCCAGGAATGCGTTTTGAAGACGCTAAACGTCCATTTGTGATCGCTGTTATAGGTGCTTGGAAAGACCCCTTGTTCGTAAAGGTCCTCGTCGGGAACGGTGACAATCAAGTGCCCCCCAGGCCGCAGGATCCTGAACCAATTCGCCAACCCCTCCTGCGGTTCCACGAGATGCTCCAGGCAATGGCTGGAGTGAACGAAATCAAAACTCTCGTCTTCAACACCAGCCATGAATTGCGCATCGCCGCTGTCGCGATCCCAGACGCGAACGCTGGCAACTCTCGGCAGCAGTTCCTGATACACGGCCAATGGATCTGGGCTACCGCCGATATCGATGCCATGGCCAACAAAGTAGCGATTGACGAAGTTCGGTTGCGACAGCCGCCGCATGATTGATTTGCTGCACTCTTTCATGAAACCGATCCGACCTGACATGTTCCGCCCGCTGGATAGGCGACGGCGACCATAGCATATTTATCCTTCTGTCTCCGGGCGAGGCCTAGAGTTCGAACTGCTCCGGTGCGAGCCCGAGGGCGCCGCACAGATCATGGACACAGGTGCGTTCCTGTGGGCTGAATTCACCGTCGGCATGACCTATTGCGAGTGCAATCCGCACCAACGATTCGGCTTCCGGGGCTCCAGCAAAGCGAGCGACGGTCTCGTGTATCCTACGCCAACCTGCCTCGCCGTCTTTCGCCAAAGAATCCAAATGGTTGTTGAATAGATCGACGGCAATATGGGGATCGAAGATACTCAACTCGTCCAATCGCTCGAGGATGGCATCGACGCGATGACGCTCGGAAAAACTCACCTCTCCGTCAGCGAGGGCGATAAACGCGCTCGCCGCCATCGCCGCCTCCAAGAACGGTCGATTGCGGTGTTTTGCGATCTCTGCGCGCAGACCATCGGTAATCTGCCGGAACAGTGCTGCCATGTCCGGTGCTCCGTCACCTGCTGTTATTCTCGGTTGCCTCCTACCAATGGTCAACAAGCGCCGTTCCCGGCGCCAAATGACTAGCCGCCGATCACTGCGTCAACGACCCAAATGACGACACGTATGACAGCATAGGCCACGCCGCCAAACAGCCCCGCAAGCAGGAACACCAAGAGGTGGCGCTTCAGGCGGCTGGATTTCATCTGCTCAGGCGTGTCGGTCAACCAAGGCTTCCGTCGTCGACAGATCGAAGATCTCCGTCGCCGGACCCTCTGGTTCGAATCCGCGCACCAGCAGCCTGCTCTGCGCCGCATTCATGACGACCGCCAAGCGCGTATCCGCATTCATGATGGGGTCGATCAACCAATCGAATCCGTCTTTCGCCACACGGCACAGACCATTTATCAAACGATGGCGTCGGTGGCTGTCGATACCGCGGGCTCGACCCCGCAAGGATTTGGTTAGCCAGTGGTTTGCGATTGCGTTTGGCGCCTCATGGATATACGCCCGCCGTTCGAGCCGCTCGATCACACACCCTTCCATTGCATTCATGCCGCCCAAGGCGAATAGCGCCGGCAACGCGACCGGCGTTTCGCGCAGGACATCCCTCGCCTCCTCGTAGTTTTGGCAAGTCTCGAACATCTGGCGTAACAGGTGTGCCGGGGGCAGCGCCCGACTTCGCAAAAGCTTGATACGATTGATCGCCCAGTCAGCCGAATAGCCCATCATGCTGTGATGAACCATCGGGGCTTGGTTGATCGCCGCCGCGAAACGACCTGGTGCCATCACGGTCAAGGCGCCGACATATCCCGGCCAGGTCACGTTGTAATAGATCCCCGCTGGGCCTTCGATCCGCGCCACAACGACCTCACGCCCAAGTCCACGGGCTGGCCAGTCGAGGGTGCGCAATACGCGACTTCCCGAGTTCCCCGGATCGGCGGCGACACCCGTCGAACAGCCCCATTCAAGAGATAGGTTTAGATACCAGACACCGGGGGGCTGGTCTTTTGCGATGGCAGCGATTTCGTCCACATAGGGCGATCGCGAACGTTGGAGCCAGCGCCGTGAAAGTGCGTCGAGCGTGCCTATCGTCATGGCTGGCACGGTACTGGTCCCAAAGGCCAGCAACCTTTCGGCAGCGGCCTGGTGCTGTTCGAACAGCTCGACGGGCATGCCGTCGTGCAAGTCCATCAGAGGAATCGTAGCTAAGCTGTCCGCCATCGCGAAGCACCGGTCGAATCCCGTGGTAGCGCGGCGGTATCGGCGTCCGCGAAGGGACTGACACCAGGCGCGACCGAGCCACAACTCTAGCTTCGTGGCATGTCCGCGTCACGCGTCCTCTCTCAACCCCTCGCGAACCCCACTCTCTGCTAGCTGCCGCGGTTCGATGCGATGCGGCAGCGATTGCATGCGCTCGAGATCCGATTCAAGAAAGCTGTGGTGACGAGAAGCGGGGCCGACCAACTGTTTCTGCGCGATCCCGGAGGGGTCGAGGTCGAACTCAGCTATGCCGCCTCGAACTAGCATCGCCGGGCTATTTCCCGGCAGGCACGGCTAGGTTGCCGCGAAACCGGTTTTGTAGAGGCCTGCAAGGCTGGCTAGCGCCTCAGACGGCAGCCCGCCCATAGTCGCTGCCTGAACCGCTTCCTCGACATGCGCGATTTCACTGGGACCGATATCGATGCATGCAATGTCTGGGTTGGCCAGTGCGAATCGCATGGCCGTTTGCGCCCGCGTGCCGTAGCTGTCGCCGAGCAGATCGAACACCGCACCGGCCTTGCGCATCTCTTCATCTGCTTCGGTGTGGCGCGTGAGGATCCACGGATCAGCTACTCGCTGGTCGGTTGCGATGATGCCGGCGGCAAGTGAGCGGATGACGATGATCCCGACGCCGTTGACGCGGCAGCTTTCGATCAGGCCGGCAAAATCCTGGCCTGTGGTGATACCGGAATAGGATTGGGCAGCGGTCGGGTTTATGACGTTGTAGTATACCTGCGCCGTATCGAACCGGCCGCTTGCGATAACCTGGCGGCAACATTCCGTCTCGCCAAGTGCGGTGAATCCGATGAACCGCGTGAAGCCCTTCTCGCGCATCGCATCGAGGGCATCGGCGACGCCGCCGGGCCCAAGCATACTGTCGACGGCGATCGCACGCTCGCCGCTCTCAGGCGCGATCTGATTATGGAACTGCAGAAGATCGACCGACTCCCGTTGCAGCCGACCCAGGCATTGCTGTGTGTTTCGTTCGATGGCAGCAGGAATATCGGCCAAATCTTCAGGCGTCAGGCGCACCTTGGTCGAAACATGGGCCGAGCCGCCGACTTCTTTGAGTAGCCGGCCCAGGTTCTGCTCGGACTGCCCGTTGCCGTACTGCGAAGCGGTATCGAACCAGTTGATGCCAAGATCAAGCGCCCGGCGCACGGCCGCCCGCATGGTCTCCGCATCAGCTCGGATCAACAAGCCGCCGACGTTGCCACAACCGAAGATAATTTCAGAGACATCGATGCCAGTGCGGCCGAGCGGTCTAGTCTGCATTGTAGCGATCACTTGCGCTGAGAATTCCAGGCCCGCGCGGCCTCAGTGCCACAACTGCTGCGCCAGCCGCAGCCAGTTCTCACCCAGAATGCCACGGATATCGTCCTCCGGATATCCGGCCTCCATCATGTCCTGTGTGAGCCGCGGCAGATCCTCGGGCTCGATCTGCTCAATCGGCCGTGGGTGATACTCGGGGTTGTATGGCCCTGGATTGTTGTACTGGTTGTCGTAGACATAATCGAGTGCGAGCCCGACATGCTGCGGTCCGACGAGTTGCGCCATGTAGTCGATATGACGAAACAGCGCCTTGGTCGACAATTCGCCCTTCTCGCAGACCACGGGGCCAAATCCGACGACGCCAATCACGCCACCCGAAGCCGCGCAGGCCTTGATCTGTTCGTCGGGCACGTTGCGGCTATGGTCCTTAACCGCCCGGGCGTTGGCATGGCTGATGATGACGGGACCTTCGGCCGCCTCGAAGACGTCCATCGCGGTGCGGTGGCCCGTATGGGCAACATCAACGAACATGCCGGCGCGACGCATTTCGACGATCAGGCTACGGCCATAGCGGCTCAGGCCGCCGTCAGTCACTTCCTGGCAACCATCACCGACGGCATTCTTGAGGTTGTAGCACATCAGCATATGGCGGATTCCCAGTCTGTAATAGGTCTCCACCATGTTGAGGTCCTGGGCGACGGGGTTCGTCCCCTGGAAGTGGAAACCGACTGCGAGCTTGCCCTCGCGTTTTGCGCGCAGGATATCATCTGCCGAATCGATAACCACGTACTTGTCCTCGTGCGCTCGGAACCAGGCGCGCTCCTTTGCGATGGTCTGAACGGCAACTGTCAGCGCGCTGGCGTCACCCCCCAGCGTCAATGAGACCATGTTGAAGCCGTTCGCCTGCATGCGCTCAAGCGTCGACCATTTAAGATCAACCGTGCCGTGGTCACGGTAAGGAAACGTCATATCCCAGACCAGTGCGTCGGCATGCAGCGCCGCCGCCTCTTTCGATACGTTCCAATCGCTCATCACTGTCTCCTCTGTTTTTCCAAACGTAAGCCCGGTCCTGCTACGCCTATTGCCCGGATCGCATTGGACAGGCTTCTATTATGCTCCGCTTGCGTGCAGGGCTATTTCCAGATCTGCTGAGCCAACCGCAGCCAATTTTCGCCAAGGATGCCGCGGATGTCGGCTTCCGGATATCCGGCCTCCAACATATCCTGTGTGAGCTGCGGTAGATCCTCGGGTTCAATCTGCTCGATCGGACGAGGGTTGTAGACGGGATTCCATGGATTGGGATGGTTGTATTCATTGTCAAAGACATAATCGAGGGCGAGGCCGACATGCTGCGGTCCGACGAGTTCCGCAATGTGGTCTATGTGACGCAACAGCGCCTTAGTCGACAACTCGCCCTTCTCGCAAACATTAGGCCCAAAGCCGATGACGCCGACCACGCCACCCGAGGCCGCACAGGCCTTGATCTGTTCATCGGGCACGTTGCGGCTATCTCCCGGATCCCTGACCGCCCGGGCGTTGGCATGGCTGATGATGACCGGCCCCTCGGCCGCCTCGAACACATCCATCGCCGTGCGATGTCCAGTATGCGAAACGTCCACAAACATGCCAACACGATGCATTTCGCCGATCAGGCTGCGGCCATATCGGCTTAAGCCGTTATCGGTTATCTCCTGGCAGCCGTCACCAACAGCATTCTTGAGATTGTAGGCCATCAGCATGTGGCGGATGCCGAGCTTGTAGTACAGCTCGACCATGTTGAGGTCCTGGGCTACCGGGTTCGTCCCCTGGAAATGGAAGCCGACCGCGAGCTTGCCCTCAGCTTTTGCCCGCAGAATGTCGTCGGCCGTTTCGACGACGACGTATTTGTCGGCGTGCGCGCGAAACCAGGCGTGCTCCCTGGCAATTGTCTGGACGGTATCTACCAAACCGTTGTAGTCGATCGCCAGCGTCAGCGAGACCATATTGAAACCGCTCGCCTGCATGCGCTCCAGCGCCGACCATTTGAGATCCACGGTCCCAAAATCCCGATAGGGAAACGTCATGTCCCAAACCAGCGCGTCGGCATGCAACGCCGCGGCATCCTCCGATACGTCCCAATTGCTCATTGTCCTTACCCCCATATTGTGAGTTTCGGGTCTCGTCGGGGCGCGCACCGTCGGTTATTCCCGAGCATCGACCAAGCAACACCCTTCAAGCCGCATCGTCGCGTCACTATGCAGGCTATCCCAAACCTCCCATGCAGTCGTGGGTCTTGTCGATGCGTTGCGCCTTGGCCCACGTAATGTTTGCGGCAAGTGCGATCTTCATGCAATCGCCTATATAATAGTGCGCGCCAGCAAGACAGCTTACTTTGAATGGAAATGCACGGCTCAAAAAGGGTTATCTACGCAGCGCTTGTCGGAAACCTGCTGATCGCGGTGACGAAGTTCGCCGCCGCTGTCGTCACCGGCAGTTCGGCAATGCTCAGCGAAGCCGTCCACTCGATCGTCGACACGGGAAATCAGGGGCTGCTGCTCTACGGCCTGCGTCGTGCGCAGCGTCCGCCGGACGAGGCGCATCCATACGGCTACGGCATGGAGCTCTATTTCTGGACCTTTGTCGTGGCGATCCTGATCTTTGGCCTCGGTGCCGGCGTATCCGTCTACGAGGGTGTACAGAAACTGTTGCATCCCCATCCGATAACCAATCCGGCCGTGAACTACATCGTGCTTGCCATTGCCATGGTGTTTGAAGCGGTTGCCTGGACCATCGCCTTTCGCGAGTTCCGGAAACAAAAAGGCCACGGCGGTTACATCGACGCCATCCGCC
>CAZCVU010000087.1:0-8528 GCA_964501745.1 uncultured Flavobacteriales bacterium
GACGCCGGAACGAGCGTCAAACAGAAAAACTACAAGATCGGCTTCAGCTACTACCCGTTCGGTCTGCTGGCGCATCCGCGCCTGCATCGAATCATCGAATGCTTCCTCAAGTCCGGCGGTGTCAACGATGCGGAACTCCAAACCGGCGAGATTGGCCATGCCCTCGCGCCAATCGCGCGTGACCCCCGGCGTGTCGTCGACGATCGCATGACGCCTGCCGACCAGCCGGTTGAACAGGGTCGACTTGCCGACGTTGGGCCGGCCAACAATAACTACGGTTTCCGCCATAGGAAAATCTCTAGTGGGAAACTCTAGCGTCGGGTTTCTAGGCCTTCCGACCGGCGATGCGCGATCCACAGGACCGCGACACCATTGCCACTTCAGATCCTAGCGCAGCGCAATCAGTTGCGCCTTGTCGGTGATAATGTAAAGCGTGCCTCCCGCCACAACCGGTGCGAGCGACGCGCCCGCAGGTAGTTTGACCCGACCGAGGATCTCCCCGGTATAGGGTGAAATCGACAGCGCCTCTCCATAGCTACCGACCACCACCAAACGATCGCTCACAAGCACCGGTCCCGACCAGTGGATAAGGTCTTCCCGGTTCTTCACATCCTCGAATCTCGGCAACGGCCTGATCCAGCGAACGCGGCCACCGCGGCGGGTGAGACCGACGAGTTCAGATTGATTGGTAATCAGATAGATGAAGTCGCCGGCCACCCAGGGCATCTCCACGCCGCCAATATTGCGATCCCAGGCGCGTCCACCGGTACGCTGATCGATTGCCACCATGCGCCCCGAATGAGAGATGGCGAAGACCAGACCGCGGTCGATCACCGGCCGGCCTCGAATGTCCGTCAGGCTCGAAATTTGGTCGAGGCGGCGTAAGGCAGCCAAGTTGTCGAACCAGATGACGCGGCCGTTCTCGACCCGCAGGGCGTAGATCTCGCCTGACGAGTATGGTGCCACGACCGTACTGCCCGAAACCGCAGGGCTCGCACCACCCAACAGGCCGGCAGCCTCGGCAAATCCCGCGTGCGACCATAGAGTTTCGCCGTTCGACGCGTTGTAGGCGGTGATTTCGTTGTCGATCGTGATCACGTAAATACGTCCGCCGGTTGCTGTCGGTGCGGCGCGTATTGGACCGGACGTGGATCGGCGCCATACCTCCTTGCCGTCCGCGGCATCGATTGCAATGATCGTCGCGAATCCGGTTGTCAGAAAGATGCGACCGTTATCATGTGCAACGCCACCGCCAAATGCCTCGCGGTCGTTCTTCGGTACCTTCGGATCAAATCGCCAAAGACGACTGCCATCGCTCGCTTCGTAGGCGCTGACCACGAAGTTCACGTCGACGGCAAATACCGTTCCGCCGACGACGACGGGCGGAGATAACAGCCTGCGATCGGCGCCCGAGCCCGCGCCGATATCTACGCGCCAAGCCTCGGTTATGTTTGCCGCCACCTTGAGATGATGCATGGCGTGGTCGGGATAACCACCCGACTGTGGCCAGTCATCGTTCAATTCGGGTTTCGGCAGGTGTATGTCGAGATCGGCTATCCTTGGATCTGGTGTCAGGTCGCGCTGGAACAGCATGATCGAGATGCGCTCGCCTGGTAGCGGCGGCGTCTCCCTGCCGCCAAGCCACGCGCCGCAACCCGACAACAGGATCGCAACAACCACCACCGAAATGGCCCGGCAAACTGACTTGGCTGTCATCGGTGCTCTACCTAGCTGTCGAGAACTTGCAACATCTCGGCCGCACGGGCGCGCATGTTGCGTGGGGCGTTCAAATCATCAACCAGCGCGGCAAAGCCGTCACGTGCTTTCACCGTCTCGCCGATCCGGAGGTATAACACGGCGATGGTCTCACGCGCGGAGTATCGCCAGGGACGGTCATCCCTGGCAATTGGTTCGAGACGTGCGACCAGGGCCGCCGCGTCGCCGGATGTGGACTGTAGGATCACGGAATACAACGTCGCCAGCTCGCGCAGCATCTTGTCCTCGGAGGAATCGCCAGCGATTCGATCGTAAAGTTCAATTGCAGCCGCCGACTCGCCTCTCTCGGTCCGCAGCGCAGCCTCGCGAAACTGGGCCAGAACGGCGTAGCCCGCCGTCCCCTCCTCCTTCAGAACTACAAGTTCGGACAATGCCTCTGGAACCCGATCCGCATCAGCCAGTTGCAGCGCGGTCAGGAAGGCCTCGCTCGAAGCCGTCCGCTGGCGCGATGCATACTCGCGCCACCCCACGTTGACTGCGGTCGCGGCAACGATCAAGACAGCGCCGGCAATGACGAATTTGCCGTAGCGCTGCCAAACCTTTTGCCAGTTGTCGCGCCGCAGTTCCTCGTCGACTTCGCGAAATATGTCACTCACGTCCAGCTCCAACCTGCATCTCGGCCAGGATATCTTGCGCCAGTGGGCGGAGTATACATGCCCGTTGCGGCCGCGATCCTTGTCTCACGCGGCGTCGCGCCATTTGATCGAACAGCCGATTGAGGCGTTCTGCTGCGCCGGCCCCTTGCCGGTTCGGCTGACCTCCACCATGGCCTCAAACAACTCGCGGCGGGCGTCGGCCGCAGCGGGCTGATGCCGCGAAGAGTCCAACCGGCCCCGATACTGCAGTTTCAGATCGCTATCGAAACCGAAGAAGTCGGGCGTGCAAACCGCATCATAGGCCTGCGCGACAGTCTGCGTGTCATCGATTACATAGGGGAAGCCGAAACCATGTTGCGCCGCAAATTCCTTCATGTGTTCAAAGGAATCGGTTGGATAGGTTTCGACGTCGTTCGGCATTACCGCAATGCTGGCCACACCATACGACTTGAGCTCTTCAGCATCCCTGGCAATCCGGTCGGCGATTGCCTGGACATAGGGGCAGTGGTTGCAAATGAACATTACGACCGTGCCATTTGCCCCCGTGAATTCGGATAGGCGATAACGATTTCCGTCAACGCTCAGCAGTTCGAAATCGGAAGCCTGCCAACCAACTTTGACTGATGGTTGTTCTGTAGCGACCATGAAGCGTCTCCTCCGTCTGGCAGCAAGTGACCACGCTGATTATGTGATAAGGCCATATGTTAGAAGTAAATACCATGTCTGCAAGTTGGCACGATACAGCCTGGACTTGCGCAAGCATTTCCCATCGGCGACAATATATTGGTCGATGGGCCATCGGTCGCAGTAATTGCGCGAAGTTTTTGGGCCGTGGAAACTGTGATACACTTTGCGGTGGCTCGATCAAGAGAGATGACAATGCGTGGTCTAAGGGCAACCATCATATTAGCGGCAGTTACGCTAATGGCGGCCTGCGGCACGGAATCAGTTGCAATTGTCGGCGCCGGCGTCGCCAGTTTCATTCATACTGACAAATTTCCGACCGACTACATCGGCGAATTGGCGACCGGCAAACAATGTGACACTTTAGCGGCGCTGAAGACCGGCGCACCGTTTTGCCATGATCCGGTGCAAGTCTTCCAACGTCCTCTTTACTGTTACCGATCCCTTGGCGCCATCGAGTGCTACACTACACCTGATCCCTATGGGACACGTGCACGCCAGGTTAAGTAGGCGATGTCGTGCTGCGCTGCTCATCCCAGGCGGGTCCGCAGCGATCGCATGATTTTCAACAACCAGAGATACAAGGCAAGCGGGGCGCCAGCGGCATGACGCATATGCATAGTCTTGCCGGCCATAAGAGCAAGAAACGACAGCCGGTGTTCTTTAACCGTCAGGAATTGCGGCAATTGCTTGAAGTCTATAGCCGGCGAGTTGCAACCGGCGAATGGCGGGACTACGCCATCGACCACCAAGGCCCGGTCGCGACATTCTCGGTGTTTCGCAACACCTTCGATACACCGCTGTTCGCCATCGCAAAACGTGCAAATGGCGGAAACTGTGACTACATCGTCTTCAATGGCTACGAGAAGCTGCGGCAGGCGTCGACGATTAGGGAAGTCCTAAAGGTATTTGAACGACCCCTGCGGCTCGTCTCCTCGCGACGCTAAAGTCGATGCGCCTTCTTACGGCAGCGGCCGTTTGAGAGCACAGTTGCCCGCAGAAACAACGTCAGTAGGTGCAAGCTACCACCCAACACGGGCTTGACTCGGCCTATATGTTCATGTTATGTTCTCCCATAACATAAGCTGGCTTGCAACTGGAGACAGTCATTCCGATGGCCCGCCTTTCGGCCAAGCCGCGATTCCCTGCGCCAGGGCGGGAGCTGCAGGACTTAGAGCACATGGCCGGCGTGAAAAGAGAGTTCATAGAGTTCGGTGAGCAGCGACGGCATTCGGCAGTACTTGGCGACCTGCTGGACCGGTCCGCCAACGTCTTTTGCTGGTGCAACCGCTGTGGTCACGAGGGCGTCGTTCCAACCGCACGATTGATCGCCCAATTGGGTCCTGAATTTCCGGTGCCGGATGTTGGAATTCATGTCCGATGCACCGGGTGCGGATCCAAGGATATCGCCACGCGGCCGGCGTAAGAACAGCCTGTTCACATCTCCAACACTGCTCGCCGGCACAATCGATATGCCGACGCGTGCCAATCCATGAAACTTCGCCAATTTGGCCCGAAGCGGTGGATGCCGCCCGGGCTCTACCAAATCGCGACTCGAAAGGGCTTGAGGGGCGGATAGACACAGGATATAGTAGTTCTACCTTGGCAAACCACTATATATCTGGATGTGAGGATCGAGATGGAGTGGACAGACGCACGCGCAGCGAAGTTGACGAAACTGTGGGGTGAAGGCCTTTCGGCAAGCCAGATCGCCGATCGCCTCGGCGGGACGACTCGCAACGCAGTGATTGGCAAGGCTCATCGGTTGGGACTCAAATCACGGCCATCGCCGATTAAACGCGAAACCGACAATATCACCACGCTCAGCGACCGCATGTGCCACTGGCCGATCGGTCATCCGCGGGAACCGGATTTCCACTTTTGCGGCAAGCCGGTCGAACATGGCCGGCCCTATTGTGCCGGACACACCGCGCTGGCCTATCGCCGTAGCGACGACTCAGCCGCCTGAGGACTCCTCACCGGCCCCTGCCCCCGCTCGAAGTTGCCGGGCGACTTAAAGGTCACGTCGTCGACCGTCTGGTTGATTCCATCGACATCATTGATGATGCAGGTTGCGGCGGCGGCAAGGTTATCTCGCAAGGCTGACTCTCTTATTCTCTTCGAGATTGACGAACCGCGAGCCGGCTATTTCTCCATCGCCTTCTTCCAGATCAAGCGGATCAGCCAGATCGGGATGACAACCAGAGCACCGATCAGAATTGGCGACAGCGACCACTCAAAGATGCCGGCCAAGATATTCATCAGACTGTCGGCAAAGCCGCCGAGAAATCTGAGCAGACTTTCGGCGTCGAGATTGAGCGCCTTTAACAGCCAGCCGACAAGCAGCGAGGCGACCAAGAGCTTGACGACGGTCTTTACGGGACTATTCATTGATCGCTTTGCGCTTTGCTAACGGCTTCCTCGATTTTCCTGTCATTGCGGACGCCGTGAACGACCAAGACCGCATGAATAATACTTATGATATAAAGTGGAAAACTGATGAAGCTACCCAGACTCAAGGTAGCCACAAATATTATAATGCTAAGTATTATCAGAATTAAATTAAGAATTGCCTGGAATATCTTGCCACTCAATAGAAGTGCAATAGGTGGAAGAAGAAGTGCCAGAAGATACATCATATCTCAATGTCCAGTCTGATGATAACCGATATTCTTCATGGTTCTATAAGACGGAAAAGAAGGAGCTATCGCAATGGAGCTGCAGACTACTCCCACTCGATGGTGCCGGGCGGCTTGGAGGTCACGTCATAGACCACGCGATTGATGCCATCGACCTCGTTGATGATGCGGGTTGCGGTGGCGGCCAGGAATTCATGAGCAAATGGGTAGGAGTCGGCGGTCATGCCATCCGTCGAGGTGACTGCCCGCAGCGCGCAGACATGATCATAGGTCCGCGCATCACCCATCACGCCCACCGTTCGCACCGGCAACAAGACTGCAAATGCCTGCCATATCGCATCGTATAGTCCGGCGTTTCGGATTTCCTCAAGGTAGATCTGATCCGCCTTACGTAAAATATCGAGCTTCTCGCGGGTAATTTCACCCGGAACGCGGATCGCCAATCCGGGACCAGGAAACGGATGACGACCAACCATCTCCTGCGGCATGCCCAGTTCGCGGCCGAGCGCTCGCACTTCATCCTTGAACAATTCGCGCAGCGGCTCAACCAGCTTCAGCTTCATTCGCTCCGGCAATCCGCCAACATTGTGGTGCGACTTGATGGTGACGCTCGGCCCGCCGGCAAAGGATACCGACTCGATGACGTCGGGGTAGAGCGTACCCTGTGCGAGAAACGCCACGTCACCAACGTTGTGGGCTTCGCGATCGAACACGTCGATGAAAAGGCGGCCGATGGTCTTGCGTTTCGCCTCCGGATCGCTGATGCCCGCCAAACCGTCAAGAAAGAGATCGGCCGCGTCGCAGTGCACCAGCGGAATGTTGAAACGGCCCCGGAACAACTGCACCACTTGCTCAGCTTCAGCAAGCCGCAGCAGGCCGGTATCCACGAAGATGCAGGTCAGCTGATCGCCGATCGCCTGGTGAATGAGCAACGCTGCAACGGCCGAATCGACACCTCCAGAGAGGCCGCAGACGACCCGGCCATCGCCGACTTGCGTTTGGATCTGTGCGATCGAGCGTTCGCGGAACGCGGCCATTGTCCAGTCACCCGTGCATCCAGCAACATCACGGACAAAATTACGCAACAGGGCGGTACCATCGGGGGTATGGACGACTTCGGGATGGAACTGCACGCCGTAGTAGCGCCGGTCGTCATCGGCGATCGCAGCGAAGGGCGCTCCGTCGCTGACCGCGACGACGCGAAAGCCATCCGGCAGACGCGTCACGCGGTCGCCATGACTCATCCAGACCTGCTCGTGCCCACCCTTGTTCCATAAGCCCTGAAACAGACCGCAATCCTCGGTGACCTCGACGAAGGCACGGCCAAATTCACGATGGCCCGAGGGCTCGACATCGCCACCGAGCTGCGCGCACATGGCCTGTTGCCCGTAACAGATCCCAAGAATCGGCAGGCCGGAGTCGTAGACGGCATCGGGGGCCAGGGGTGCCTCATCAGTGATCACGCTCGAAGGTCCGCCCGACAAGATGATGCCTTTCGGCGCAAGCGCCTCAATTGTCGCGCGGTCGACCCTGTTGAATGGGTGGATTTCGCAGTAAACGCCGCCCTCGCGGACCCGCCGGGCAATCAGCTGAGTTACTTGGCTGCCGAAATCGACGATCAGGATATGGTCGGTCATGGTGCTGGAAGTAGGTCGATATTACACCTCGCAGCCGGTCATCATTCCGGTGAAATGAGCGGTGCCAGCGGCCGCCAACCGTAGGCGACTTCGTGCAAGGCATGGCCCCACATCCGCTCGTCGCGTTCAGCGATGCGACGGCCACCCATCGCTTCGTAGAAGAACCGGGACGGGTTTGTCGCCAATACCCACAACAGCGTCGAATCGTGATCCTGTCCGATCAAAGAATCGAACAAGCCTTCGAGTAGTCGGCGGCCCAATCCCCGCCCGTGAAAATCGGGTAAGACATAAAGCGTGTAGATCTCGCCGGTATAGTCGAGACGGCGAAGCCGGTTGCGCCCGCAACTTCCGAAGCCAACGATGTCCCCACCGTGTTCGACGACGAGAACCCGTTGGTCGGTTGCGAGCGTGCGCGACCAACTTTTACATTGACGCTCAAGCGACATCTTCACCAGCACCCGGTCGGGCAAAAGGCCGGCGTATGTATTGCGCCAAGTCTCTACATAGACGCGCGCAATCGCATCGGCGTCCTTCGGTTGTGCCGGCCTGATACTCGTCATGTCTGGAAATATTCGCCTTCGGACACTGCCGCACAAGGAGCATTTCGGACCAACACCGGAGGCATGCGCCAAGTCGCAGACTTTCAGCCTTCGACGCTGTAGTTAGGTGACTCGTGAGTCACCATAATATTATGGACATGGCCCTCGCGGTGCCCCGCCGCGGTGACGCGCTGAAAGACGCAGTTTCGCTGCATTTCCCAAATCGTAGCGTTGCCGGTGTAACCCATCGCCGCCTTTAGACCGCCGACCAGCTGGTGCAGGATATTGGCCACCGGCCCCTTGTAGGGGACGCGGCCCTCGACGCCCTCGGGCACGAGTTTAAGACTGCTCGATATCTCTTCCTGGAAGTATCTATCGGCGGAGCCGCGCGCCATCGCGCCCAACGAGCCCATACCGCGGTAGGATTTGTAGGACCGCCCCTGGTAGAGCACGACCTCGCCTGGTGCTTCGTCGGTGCCAGCGAGCAGCGAGCCAATCATCACGCAGTCGGCCCCGGCCGCTACCGCTTTCGCCATATCGCCGGAGTATCTGATACCACCGTCCGCAATTGCTGGAATGTCACGTTCCCGACAGGCCTCAACCGTGTCCATGATGGCCGTAAGTTGCGGCACGCCGACACCTGCAACGACGCGTGTC
>CAZCVU010000088.1:0-8452 GCA_964501745.1 uncultured Flavobacteriales bacterium
ACGAAACGATGGCGAAGCAAGCCTACAGCAACATCAAACTGACGCATCGCGACCGCTATGTCGCAGGTTATTCGTTGTCCTTCATGCTCAGCGCCGCCGCCTTGATCGACGGCGCCTCGTTGGACGACACCCGCTCGCCAATGGTGAAGTTCGCCGAGAACCCTGTCATTGCGCCGCTACTCTCCTCGTTCGACATCAATAAACAGATCAGTGACGGCGTGGCCGGCGCCGATCCTTCCATCAAGATCGATCCGAGGGATGCCTGCCGTATCTTCGGACTCGCCTGCACGATCGGCTTCCTCGTGCCAGCCGCCTATTACCTGATCCACCGTTTCCCCGACGACTTCGAGAGTGCCGTTCTCAATGCCGTCAATGCCGGCGGCAACACCATGGCGCGGGCCGCGTTGACGGGAGGAATGTCGGGGGCAAAGGTCGGCATTCAGGGCATCCCGGAGCGCTTCATCACCGGCCTCAAGGATCACGAGCGCCTGCTCGGCCTGGCCGAGAAGATCGCCGATGGGCCATCGCAAGCTCTGCGCAAAGCCAGTTGATGAACAAAGGGCACGGAGGAAACAATGGCTGAAATCTCGCGCAAAGACCGGGCCGTCGGAGCGATCATGGGCACGCTTATCGGCGATGCCCTGGGGCTCGGCTGCCACTGGTATTACGACCTTGAGGCGATGCGGGCCGATCATGGCGACTGGATTTCGGACTATACCGACCAGAAGCCCGACCGCACCGACCGCTTTGGCTTCATTGCCAAGCATCGCCACGAGTATGGACTGAGGGCCGGCGACATTTCGCAGACCGGCGAATTGATCGTCATGTTGATGGACTCAGTTGCCGACTGTGGCGGCTATGATCAGGACGACTACACCACCCGCTTCGATGCCTTCCTCGATACGCTCGATGGAAACGAAATGCGGGCGGACAAGGGCGGCAATGTGGCCGGGCTGAGCCGTGGGTTCACCGACAGGGCGGAACGCGAACTCTGGAAAAACCGTCGGACTGCATATTCGGCTTCGACACTCGGCATCCCTTGGGGCGAAGCCGGCAGCCTGACTGACACCTCGGAGGCGGCCCAACGCGCGATCGTGTTCGCGGCCCTCTGCGGTGATGACTACGAAACGATGGCGAAGCAAGCCTACAGCAACATCAAACTGACGCATCGCGACCGTTATGCCGCTGGTTACTCGCTGTCCTTCATGCTCAGCGCCGCCTCACTGATCAACGGCGTGCCGTTGGAGGAGATGCGGCCGCAAGTGATTGGATTTGCCGATAACCCGGCCATCGCGCCGATGCTCTCGTCGTATGACGTCAATAAACAGATCTGCGACGGCGCCGCCGGCGCCGACCCCGCGATCGAGATCGACCCGAGGGACGCCTGCCGTATCTTGGGGCTCGCCTGTACGATCGGCTTTCTCGTGCCGGCAGCCTATTTCCTGATCCACCGCTTCCCCGACGATTTCGAAAGCGCCGTGCTCAATGCAGTCAATGCCGGCGGCAATTGCATGGCACGGGCAGCATTGACGGGAGGGGTGTCCGGCGCATTGGTCGGCATCCAGGGCATCCCGGAGCGCTTTATCAGTGGCCTCAAAGATCACGAGCGTTTGCTTGGCCTGGCGGAGCAGATCGCAAACGGGCCATCGCAGGCTCTGCGCAAGGCAAGTTGATCAACAAAGGGTCCAGCGCCGAACACAACAACCGGCTGGAATCGGTGTTTTGGCGGCAACATTTGGCCGCAACATGATCATCTGGTCAAAGCACTGCCGTCAGGATGACGAGATTGGGAAATCATTGGCAACCAAGGCCGACTTTGAAACCGCACAACAGAGGTAACAATGGCTGAAATCTCACGCAAAGACCGGGCCGTTGGCGCCATCATGGGAACACTCGTTGGCGATGCCCTGGGACTTGGCTGCCACTGGTATTACGACCTCGAGGCAATGCGGGCCGACTACGGCGACTGGATTTCGGACTATACCGACCAGAAGCCCGACCGCACCGACGAGTTCAGGCATATTGCCAAGCATCGGCACGAGTTTGGGCTACGGGCCGGTGACGTTTCGCAGACCGGCACATTGATCGTCATGTTGATGGACTCGGTTGTCGAGCGCGGCGGCTATGACGAGGACGACTACACAACACGCTTTGATGCCTTCCTGAAGACGCTTGATGGCGACGAAATGCGGGCGGATGTGGGCCACAGTGTGGCCGGTTTATCCGGCGGCTTTACCGACCGGGCGGAGCGCCATCTCTGGAACAACCGCAAGCTCGACATCCCCTGGGGCGAAGCTGGCAGTCTCGCTGACACTTCGGAGGCGGCCCAACGCGCGATCGTCTTCGCCGCGCTCCATGGCGCAGACTATGAGACGATGGCAAAGCAGGCGTACGGAAATATCAAGCTGACGCACCGCGACCGCTACATCGCCGGCTATTCACTGTCCTATATGCTCAGCGCCGCCACCTTGATCAACGGCGCCCTGTTGGACGACATCAGGGAACATGTCGTTCGGTTTGCCAAAAGCCCTGTCATCGAACCGATGCTTTCTTCTCGTGACATCAGCAAGCAGATTTCCGGCGGCTGGCCCGGCGCCGACCCGTCGATCGATGTCGATCCACGAATCGCCTGTCTGCTATTCGGGCTCGACTGCACGCTGGGATTCCTTGCACCGGCCGCCTACTTCCTGATCCATCGCTTTCCCGACGATTTCGAAAAGGCTGTGCTGTACGCCGTCAATGCCGGCGGCAACTGCATGGCACGGGCCGCGCTAACGGGCGGCCTGTCGGGCGCCATGGTCGGCATCCAGGGCATTCCGAAACGCTTTATCAGCGGCCTCAAGGATCACGAGCGCCTGCTCGGCCTGGCGGAGAAGATCGCCGAAGGGCCATCGCAGGCTCTGCGCAAGGCGAGTTAAGCGAAAACTGCACGGAGGTAACAGTGGCTGAAATCTCGTACAAAGACCGCGCTGTCGGCGCCATCATGGGAACGCTTGTCGGTGATGCCCTAGGACTTGGCTGCCATTGGTATTACGACCTCGAACTGCTGCGGGCGGACTACGGAAATTGGGTTTCGGACTATACCGATCAAAAACCCGACCGTACTGACATGTTCGGCAAGATTGCACGGCATCGACACGAGTTTGGGCTTCGGGCAGGCGACCTCTCGCAATCCGGAGACTTGGTTGTCATGTTGATGGACTCGGTTGCCAACTGCGGCGGTTACGACGAGGACGACTACACAAGCCGCTTTGATGCCTTCCTCGAGACACTCGATGGGCGCGAAATGCGGGAGCACGCGGGTGGCAGTGTGGCTGGGTTGTGCGGCGGCTTCACCGACCGAGCCGTACGCCATCTCTGGAAACACCGTCAATTAGGCATCCCCTGGGGCGAAGCCGGCAGCGTGACCGATACCTCTGAAGCGGCCCAACGTGCCGTCGTCTTCGCTGCCCTCCACGGCGACGACTACGAGGCGATGGCGAAACAAGCATATAAACACATCAAGCTGACGCATCGCGATCGGTACGTCGCCGGCTATTCGCTCTCCTACATGCTCAGCGCCGCTTCACTGATCAACGGCATAACGCTGGGCAACATCCGGGAGCATGTCATTCAGTTTGCCCGCAACCCAGCCATCGAGCCGATGCTGTCGTCTTTTGACATCAACAAACAGATCGGCAGCGGGTGGCCGGGAGCTGACCCGTCGATCGAAGTCGACCCACGTATCGTCTGCTTGCTGTTCGGGCTCGACTGCACGATGGGCTTCCTCGCACCGGCGGCCTATTTCCTGATCCACCGCTTCCCCGATGACTTCGAGAAAGCTGTGCTCTACGCCGTCAATTCCGGTGGCAACACCATGGCACGCGCTGCGTTAACAGGCGGTTTATCGGGCGCAATGGTCGGTATCCAAGGCATCCCCGAACGCTTTATCGCCGGTCTCAAGGATCACGAGCGCTTACTTGGCTTGGCGGAGAAGATCGCTGACAAACCAATGCAGGATCTGCGCAAAGCGAGTTGAACAGCGACAAGTCCCGGCCGGGGCCGGACCATCCAGCTCCGCCTGCCCGTTTTCGCGCCGGTCCCGCGCCGTGCGCTACGCAGCCAGCCGGTTTGTAGCCGCCATCCGCGCCCAGCTCGTCGGGCATGGCCGCGAACATCTCAACGCTTTCCATCGCCAGGCGGGCCGGCAGTGGGTTCGAATAATGTTGCCGGACGATGGCGGCACTCTTGCCCGTACCGCCTGCCGCCGCCGAGCGCCGCTCGAGCAGCAAGACCCTGTCGACGCCAAACTTCTTCAAATGGTAGGCCGTGCCGGCGCCGGTAATGCCGCAACCGACAACCACAACGTCAAACACCTCACTCATGCGGCAATTCCCTCAACGACGGGGTTGGAAGTACGGTTTTGAGGCTATTGCGCGGCCGTCGCCGCGCCCTGATCCCCGCCGTCAAACAACGAGGCGCTTGTGGCAAACTCATCGAGGTTCCTGATCCGCTGCAACAACGCTTCCGCAGCCTCGCCACCTAACACCGGCGTGACGCAGTCGAGAAACTTGCGGTCCATCTGCTCGTCGGGCATGGGGTTTACCGGCGATCCGGTCGGTCCCTTGTTAAGCTTGCTGAAGGTGCGGCCGTCGGCGAGGGTGACTGTGACGATGGCCGCCTCGGGAAATGCTGGGCCCAAATCCGACGCTTCGACCAATGACTCGTTGGGGGTCATTTCGACATTTCCCATAGCTGCCTGAATCTGCGGATCGCGAAGCACCTCTTCCGACAGGTGGGCAACACCAAGCTCTCCGTGCACCAATACGCAGGCTACCGCAAAATTCATGCTGAATTGGGCCTCCGTCACCGTTACCGGGTTTTCGTACTCAAGATAGATCTTTGTGTCGCCGGTGACTTCGCAATGAACCCGGGTTATCAGGCTACGGTCGAGCTCTTCCTCGGCGATCAGTGTAATCAGCGCCTCGGTCGCAGGTTGCGCGCCGTAGCACACCGGATACAGCTTATAGGCGAGTCCGGGATCGACCAGGATGAAGCGTGTCCCAAGACGATCCAGAAGATCCCGCTCGAAGGTTCCGTCACCGAACATCGCGATGAAGCCCTTAGCGTGCTCGAACGCATCTGGATGCGCCGTTAGCCCTGCGTGAGCATAGAGCGCGGCCTCTACTCCCAGCTGCGCCGCCCGGCCGTTGGCAAACGGCTTCAACGGCGTGCCGACCACGGTGTACGTGCCGGAGGTCTGGCTGGCGGCGAAACAAATGGCGTTTTGCGTCTGTTGGCGATCCAGGCCGAGCGCCCGCGCCGCCGCAACCGCAGCGCCAAACGCTCCGAGCAGACCCGTCGTCCACCAGCCCCTCCAGAACAGATCGGGGGTGAAGGCACAGCCAAGCGCATATTCAGCCTCGGCACCAGCGACGAATGCTTCAAGCAACTCCGCGCCCGACGCGCCAGCGAGCTCCGCAGCCGCCAATGCCGCCGGCAATACGGCGACCGAGCCATGCACCATAGCCTCGTGCGACACGTCATCGAAATCGAGCACGTGGGCAGCGACACCGTTGGCGAGCGCCGCTCCCGGCGCTGATATGCGTGATGTTTCTCCCAACAGGCTACAAGGGCCGGGGGCAAATTCGGCCACAGCCAACTCCCGGGTCTTGCGGGCTGTTTCGTGCCGGGTGCCAGCAAGCATGACGCCGATCGTGTCGACCAGGCAGCGTTTGGCTTCGTGGACGACCGGTTCGGGCAGATCGGCGAGCTTGACGCCGACGCTCCACGTCGCAAGGGCCTCGGCTATGTTTTGCATTTCATGCCCCTCCTCGCCGCTTCGCACCGTGGCGGCCCAACCGGTGAGCGACGTCCCTTGCCATCAAGCCAGTTGCGCCGCCATCTTGGCAATCGCCTCCACCCGCTGCTCCGGTGTCAGTTTGTCGCTATCCAGCACGACTTTGGTAATTTCTCGGCCCATCTCGCGCATCAGTTTGCGATCATCGCCTTTGCCGGGCGGGCGGGTGATGATGGTGTCCTGCGTATAGGTCGCGATCGCGCCATTGGAACGCCGCGGCAGGGAGGCGAACTTCTTGCCCGCCTTCGACGCCTTGATACCCTGCCGTACCATGCCGCGCAACATGCCGACGCCACGGTCAGCCAATGTCAGATTCTCCAGCCCGTGGATAGCAATATCGCGCTGGCTGACAATCGCCTCGAAATCTCCCGGAACACGTTGGCGCTCTTCGTAGGGTCGCTCGTCTTCGGTCTGGCCAATGAAGTCGATCGTTCCGAGCCCGACCTGCGACTTGTCGCCAAGGCCCGCATCGACGCGGTCGTTGAAATAGCGCCAGCCGATCATCTTGGTGTCGGCATCGTCGACGGGCATCATCCAGCGCGTTAAGGCAACTCGGTCAAAGCACACTTCCTCCTCGGCAGACAGCCACAATGATCCCGCCTGGTTCATGTTCGGCAGGATATCCTCGGTCGTGCGGACCCAGATCTTGTCCTTCCAACGGCGGACATTGACGTTGATCATGCCGAACGGCGTCTTGACATAGTCCAGTTCCGGCAACTCGCCCCAGGATTCGCCGAATTGAATGCCGGAGACGCGGGTGTGCAGGAAGCAACTGTGGGTCGGATCCTGGGTATTCTCCAGCACCTGCAGCCAGTTGCAAGGCATGTGCAGAGAGAACGGTACCATCTCGTTGTCAGGCTCGACATAGGTGTCGAGGATCGGGAAATCGGACATATCCTGGGGCGGCCCCATGTATGTGAAGATAATGCCCTCATACTCATGCGTCGGGTAGGCGCCGTGATAGAGTTGGCCGGCGGCCTTGCTGGTCGGATCGTTCGGCGTCTCGATAATGCGCCCGTCGGTGGCGAAGTGCCAGCCGTGGTAGCAGCAAACGATGCCTTGCTCGGAGGGCAGGCCGTATTCCAGCGAGGCGCCGCGGTGCGAGCAGTGACGCTCCAGCAAACCGAGCTCGCCGCTGCGGGTCCGGAACAGCACCAGGTCCTCGCCCAGCATGCGCACGTTGAGCGGCAAGTCAGCGAGCTCCGAGGACAGCGCCACCGGTTGCCAGAAGCGCCGCAAATACTCGCCGCCCGGCGTCCCCGGACCGACATGCGTCAGTTCCGCGTCTTCGGCGATGCCGCGCTTGGCGTGATAACCTGAATACGGTTGACCCAGTGCTGGGTTATTGCCCTGCTTCGACCGTCCTTTCGTTGCCTTCGCGTCCATCGTCTGCTCCCTTCGCCGGCCGTTGCGACTCCGTGGGGACAGAAGAGCCGTCCGGCCGTGGATTTGTTTGCTTCTGGTACCACTTTCTTAGCCGTTCAAACTACGCTTCCCGATCATATCCGCCATTAGCGGCGTGTGGAACACTCCCGCCGCTGTGCACGCTGCCCCGGACGCAGAATAGCATCGCCTGCCGAAACATCTGCACGGGCCCTGCTCACCCTCGCGCCGGCGTTTGACGCGTTGGCGGGCCTGTGCTTGTTAAAGCGCATGGCTGGCCGATATATGCATCGCGAACGGGAGAAGCGACATGAGCGATTGGGGCATTTCTGAGACGGCGACGGCGTTACATCAAGACGCGCTGGTTTGGGACATGACCCTGCCCTGGGAAGCCGCTGCGGCACCCGCCCTCAAGCTTGCGGCACTCGCGCGCCTGGTTGACAGCGGCTACAGCTATATTTCTCTCACGTTGGCGCTCGACTGGCACGACCGCGAAACGGCGCTCGGCGTGCTTGCCGGGGAGCGCAGCTGGCTTGGCCAACATTCGGACAAGTTCACGCTGGTCGAAGGCGTCGACGACGTTCTCGCGGCAAAGAAAGCGGGCAAACTGGCCGTCGGCTTTCATTTCCAGGGTACCAATCCGATCGGCTCCGACCTCTCGATGGTCGAGACGGTCTACAAGCTCGGCGTGCGCCATATGCTGATTTCCTACAACCTCAGAAACCGCGCCGGCGACGGCTGTCTCGAACTCACCGATGGCGGACTTTCCAGATTTGGCATCCAGCTGGTGGAGGAAATGAACCGGGTCGGCATGATCGTCGACGGGACTCACACCGGTTACCGGACGACGATGGATATGATGGAAGTCTCCAAGGGCCCGGTCGTCTTCTCGCATTCGAACGCTTGCGCGCTGTGGGACCATCCGCGAAACATCCGCGACGACCAGATCAAAGCCTGCGCCGCGACCGGTGGCATGATCGGTGTCGTCGGATGCGGCACCTTTGTCGGCGACAACGAGACCTCTACCGAGGCGCTGGTCGGCCATATCGACTATATCGCCGAGCTCGTCGGCGCCGAACATGTCGGCCTCGGCATCGACTATCTGTTCGACCTCAAGGTCGCGGCGCCGGCCAATGCCTATCTCTGGAATCCGGAAGACGCCCATATCGACGGACACAAGCGAGCCTCCGGCGGCAGTTCGGCCGCACCGGCCTGGGCGGACATCAAGTT
>CAZCVU010000089.1:0-8310 GCA_964501745.1 uncultured Flavobacteriales bacterium
ATCATACGGCCGGGCTTGATTCGGCACATCCAGTACTCCGGCGTACCCTTGCCTTTGCCCATGCGGACTTCTGCCGGCTTGGTACTGACGGGAACATCTGGAAACACGCGGATCCACATCTTTCCGGCACGCTTGGCATGACGCGTGATGGCGCGGCGTGCCGCCTCGATCTGTCGTGCCGTGATGCGGCCGGGCTCGACAGCCTTAAGTCCGTAGGCGCCAAAATTCAGTGCACTGCCTCCCTTGGCCATGCCGTGAACTCGACCCTTTTGCTGTTTGCGGTACTTTGTCCGCTTCGGAGCCATCATTTTCTGCTAGTTCTCCCTGCCTTCTTGAAGTTCCGCGCAGCCTAGCGCGCGACCTGTTGCTCCTGAACCCGCTTGTCCTGGGCCATTGGGTCGTGTTCCATGATCTCACCCTTGAACACCCAGACTTTGACGCCGCACGTGCCATATGTCGTCTTGGCGGTGGTGGTACCGTAATCAACGTCAGCGCGTAGCGTATGCAATGGGACACGTCCTTCGCGATACCACTCCATGCGGGCGATTTCGCTGCCCCCCAACCGACCGCCGCAGTTGATACGGATGCCCTGGGCTCCAAGCCGCATTGCCGATTGCACTGCCCGCTTCATAGCGCGGCGAAACGCCACCCGGCGCATCAGCTGCTGTGCGATATTCTCCGCGACCAGCTTTGCATCGATCTCCGGCTTGCGGATCTCGACAATATTCAAATGAACCTCGCCACCGGTTATCTCGCTTATTTCCTGGCGCAATTTCTCGATATCCGCGCCCTTCTTTCCGATCACTACACCCGGGCGGGCGGTGTGAATCGTGATCCGCGCCTTTTTTGCCGGCCGCTCGATCACGACCTTTGAAACGCCGCCCTGACTCAAACGGTCTTCGATATACCGCCGAAGCTTCAAATCCTCATGCAGCAGCGAGGCATAGTTGCGATCGGCATACCACCGTGAATCCCACGTCCTGTTGATGCCTACCCGCAATCCGATTGGATTAACCTTCTGGCCCATTACTCGCTCTCCTCGCGCTTCCTGACAATCACCGTCAGGTTACTCATCGGTTTGTTAATTCGCCCCACACGCCCGCGTGCACGTGGGCGAATGCGCTTCATGACCAGTGTCTTCCCGACCGTCGCTTCCTTTACATAGAGCCGATCGACGTCGAGCTGATGGTTGTTCTCGGCGTTGGCAACCGCCGACTGCAGTACCTTCTTTACTTCTCCGGAAACCCGCCGGGCATTGAAGCTCAGTTGCGTCAGGGCTTCGCTGGCCGATAGCCCCCTGATCAACTGCGCGACCAAATTCAGCTTCTGCGGGCTGGTACGGATGTATTTGGCGTAGGCCATGGCCTCGGAGTCGGCAAGTACGCGCTCGCGTTTAGCTTTGCTCATCTCCTACGCCCTCCTCGCCCGCCTATCGGAGGAATGTCCGAAGAAGGTTCGCGTCGGCGCAAACTCCCCGAACTTGTGGCCGATCATGTTTTCGGTAACCAGAACCGGGATGAACTTCTGACCGTTGTAGACGCCAAAGGTCAGGCCCACGAACTGCGGCAGCACAGTGGAACGGCGCGACCACGTCCTGATTACATCGTTACGCCCACTCGCCCGCGCAGCCTCCGCCTTCTTAAGCAGATAGCCGTCGACAAATGGTCCCTTCCAGACTGAGCGCGCCAACTCTCTTCTCCCTTACCGCTTCGCGTGCCGACGGCGAATGATCAAAGCATTTGAACGCTTCTTACTGCGCGTCCGCTTGCCCTTCGTCGGCTTGCCCCAAGGTGTCACAGGATGGCGCCCGCCTGAGGTGCGCCCCTCGCCACCGCCATGTGGATGGTCGACCGGATTCATAGCGACGCCACGCACCGTCGGACGCTTGCCGAGCCAACGATTCCGTCCGGCCTTCGCAATCTTGATATTCGACTGATCGGAATTCGAAACCGCACCGATTGTCGCCATGCACTCGCTACGCACCATGCGCAATTCCCCGGACCCAAGCTTAAGCTGGGCATATCCGGAATCACGGCCAACGAGCTGCACATATGTGCCGGCCGAGCGGGCGATTTGTCCGCCCTTCTCCGGCTTCATCTCAACGTTATGGACAATCGTCCCCAGCGGCATATTTGCCAACGGCATGGCGTTGCCGGGCCTGATGTCGACACGTTCGCCCGACACTACTGTGTCACCAGCCTTGAGGCGCTGCGGTGCAAGTATGTAGGCAAGTTCGCCATCCTCATAGCGCAGTAGAGCAATGAAGGCAGTCCGGTTAGGATCGTATTCGAGCCGCTCGACGGTGGCCGGAACGTCGAACTTGCGACGCTTGAAATCGATCATGCGATAACGCCGCTTGTGTCCACCGCCGCGCTTGAAAGCTGTGGTATGACCGTGATTGTTACGCCCGCCCTTCTGTGTCAGACCGCGGGTCAGACTCTTCACGGGCTTGCCTTTGTACAGCTCGGAGCGGTCAACCAGAACCAATCCGCGCATGGACGATGTAACCGGCTTGTATTGTTTGAGTGCCATCTGTCTATAGCCCTGTGGTCACGTCAATGGAATGGCCTTCCTCCAGGCTCACGACTGCTTTCTTGTAGTCGCTCCGCCTGCCAACACGGCCACGCACGCGCTTAACTTTTCCGTCCTGGCGGATCGTGTTTACCGCCTTGACCTTGACCTCGAACAAGCCCTCGACAGCCGCCTTGATCTCCGGTTTTGACGCGGTCAACGGCACCCGAAAGGTCACTTGATTGTGCTCCGAACCGAGCGTCGACTTCTCTGTGATCACCGGCGAGAGCAGCACACCATACATATGCTCGCGACTCATCTTGAGCTTTTGGAAGTGTTTCCAGCTCATTTCAGGCGCGCCTCCAGGGCGACCGCCGCATCCTTCGTGAGGACGAGCGTATCGCGCCGAAGTATGTCATAGACATTGGTTCCGACCGCCGGCAGCAGGTCGATACTGGGAAGGTTGGATGCCGCACGCACGAAGTTGCCATCCAGCTCTGCGTCGGCGACGATCAATGCGCTCGTCAATCCGAGCTTGTCCAACTTTGCCGCCAGGTCCTTGGTCTTCGGCTTGGCGATTTTGGCTTCGTCCAGTATCACAAGTTTGCCGTCTGCCTGCTTCGCTGAAAGCGCCGTCTTCAATGCAAGCGCACGAACTTGTTTGGGCATCTTTTGCGCGTGGCTGCGGACAACGGGGCCAAACACAGTACCGCCACCGCGCATCTGCGGTGCGCGTGAGGAACCCTGCCGCGCCCGGCCGGTACCCTTCTGACGAAATGGTTTGCGCGTCGATCCCTGCACTTCGCCCATTGTCTTGGTCTTGTGGGTTCCGGCACGTCGCTTTGCCAATTGGTAGTTTACCATCCGTTGCAAAATATCGTTGCGAACGGGAACCGCAAAGACGTCGTCAGCAAGCGTAATCTCGCCGGCGGCTTTGTTTTCGAGGGTGATGACCTTGCACTTCATTTGGTCTCCTCCTCGGCCGGCTCTTCGGCGTCCTCAGCCTCTTGCTCCGGTGCGTCCGGCGCTTCAGGTGTCTCCAGGGCTTCCTCGACGGCTGCAGCGGCTTCGTCCGCTTGGCCGCTATCGGTCGATTCTGCCTCTGGCTGCTCGACAGCCGGCTCGTCGCTCTCGGGCGCAGCTGCTCCTGCCAGGCCGGCCGGATGCGGCACATTCTCCGGCAGCGGTAGCCTGAGTGCGTCCTTGAGAAGGAGCCAACCGCCCTTGGCGCCGGGAACCGCCCCCTTGAGGAAGATCAGGCCACGGTCACCGTCGGTCGAGACAACCTCCAAACTCTGCACAGTGGCCCGATGGTCGCCCAAATGCCCGGCCATCTTCTTTCCCTTGAAGACTTTTCCCGGGTCCTGGCTGTGGCCTGTCGAACCATGGCTGCGATGTGAGACGGAGACGCCGTGACTGGCGCGCAAGCCGGCAAAATTATGTCGCTTCATCGCGCCGGCAAAGCCCTTGCCAATGCTGGTCCCAATGGCGTCGACAAACTGGCCGGCAACAAAATGCTCGACTGAGAGCTGTGCGCCGACTTCAAGCAAGGCGTCCTCGCTCACCCGAAACTCCGCAAGCTTGCGCTTTGGCTCAACCTTCGCCTTGGCAAAATGACCCCGCATTGCCTTGCTCGTTCGACTAGGCTTGGCTGCAGCCACGCCCAACTGCACGGCGTCATAGCCATGCTGTTCGGCGGTTCGAACGGAGACAACCTGGCAATCGTCAACCTTAAGAACCGTCACGGGAACGTGCTCACCAGCCGCGTCGAAGACGCGGGTCATGCCAAGCTTTTGTGCAATCAGGCCAGTACGCACGTTGGTAATCCTCTGCAAACGCCTAAAGCTTGATCTCGACGTCGACGCCAGCGGCCAAATCGAGCTTCATCAGCGCGTCTACCGTCTGCGGCGTCGGATCGACAATGTCGAGAACCCGCTTGTGAGTCCGGATTTCAAACTGCTCGCGGCTCTTTTTGTCGATGTGCGGCGAGCGCAGGACCGTGAACTTCTCGATGCGTGTCGGCAGAGGAATGGGGCCGCGAACCTGAGCGCCCGTTCGACGTGCCGTATTTACGATCTCACCGGTCGATTGATCGAGAACACGATGATCGAACGCTTTGAGTCGTATCCGAATATTCTGACTATCCATTTCGCGATCCCAATTTCCAGTTCCCGGCTCGCGCCGTATGCCCTCGTTACCTGTACTATTCGACGATGCTGGTGACGACGCCGGCGCCGACGGTGCGGCCGCCCTCGCGGATCGCAAAGCGCAACCCCTCGTCCATCGCAATCGGCGCGATCAACTCGATCTCCATCGCGATGTTGTCCCCAGGCATCACCATCTCGGTGCCATCCGGCAACTTCACTGATCCCGTAACATCCGTCGTGCGGAAATAAAACTGCGGCCGGTAGTTCGAGAAAAACGGCGTGTGACGACCGCCCTCGTCCTTCGTCAGTATGTAGCACTCGCACTTGAACTTCGTGTGCGGCGTGATCGAGCCCGGTTGCGACAGCACCTGGCCGCGCTCAACATCCTCGCGCCCAACACCACGCAACAGACAGCCGACATTGTCGCCAGCCTCACCGGAGTCCAACAGCTTGCGGAACATCTCAACCCCCGTACAAACCGTCTTCGAGGTCTCCCGGATGCCGACAATCTCAATCTCGTCGCCAACTTTCACCTCACCGCGCTCAATCCGGCCCGTCACTACCGTGCCTCGGCCCGAAATCGAAAACACATCCTCGATCGGCATCAGGAACGGCAGGTCCTTCGGACGATCCGGCTGCGGAATATAGCTGTCAACCGCTTCCATCAGCGCCAGGACCGAGGGCTCCCCCGTCTCGCCCGTATCGCCATCAAGCGCCTTCAGCGCCGAGCCCTTGACAATCGGAATCTCGTCGCCGGGAAACTCATAGCTCGACAACAGCTCCCGAACCTCAAGCTCAACAAGCTCCAGAAGCTCCTCGTCATCAACCTGATCAACCTTGTTCAGATAGACAACAATCGCCGGAACACCAACCTGGCGCGCCAGCAAAATATGCTCGCGCGTCTGCGGCATCGGACCGTCGGCCGCCGAGACAACCAGCACCGCACCGTCCATCTGCGCCGCCCCGGTGATCATGTTCTTGATGTAGTCCGCATGACCAGGGCAATCGACATGCGCGTAATGTCGGTTCGCCGTCTCATACTCAACATGCGCCGTGTTGATCGTGATACCGCGCGCCTTCTCCTCCGGCGCCTTGTCAATATCCTCGTAGGCCGTGAACTCAGCCCCTCCAGCCGACGCCAACACCCGCGTGATCGCCGCCGTCAGCGTCGTCTTGCCATGGTCAACATGTCCAATCGTGCCGATGTTGCAATGCGGCTTCGTTCGCTCAAACTTCTGCTTCGCCATAACAGCAGTCTCCCTTACCTTCCGTCCATGTCACGCTAGCTTGGCTCGCACCTCATCGGCAACGGCCTGAGGCACTTGCTCATAGTGGTCGAACTGCATCGTAAACTGCGCACGGCCCTGACTGATCGAGCGCAACGTGTTGATATAACCGAACATATTGGCAAGCGGCACGACGGCGGTCACGACACGGGCGTTACCCCTTTGATCCATGCTCTGCACGTTGCCGCGTCGGCTGTTTAGGTCGCCGATGACGTCGCCCATATAGTCCTCCGGTGTCACAACCTCGACACCCATGACCGGTTCCAGCAATCGCGGCTTCGCCTTTTGCATCGCTTCGCGAAAGGCTGCCCGCGCCGCGATCTCGAATGCAAGCACCGAGGAATCCACGTCATGCGAAGCGCCGTCGACCAGCACGGCCTTGAAATCGATCACCGGAAAACCCGCCAATACGCCGGACTCTCGCGCCGCAGCCAAGCCCTTAACAACGCCGGGCTGAAATTCTTTCGGCACCGATCCGCCGACCACTTTGCTCTCGAACTGATACCCGGATCCTGGCTCACCGGGCTCGAAGACTATCTTCACCCGGGCGAACTGGCCTGACCCGCCTGTCTGCTTTCGGTGCGTATAATCTACCTCCGCCTCGCGGCTGATCGATTCTCGATAGGCCACCTGCGGCGCGCCGACGTTGGCGTCGACCTTGAACTCACGTTTCATACGATCAACGATGATCTCGAGATGTAGCTCGCCCATTCCCTTGATGATCGTCTGACCGCTTTCGACATCGCTGGTAACGCGAAAACTTGGATCCTCGGCTGCAAGACGCTGCAAGGCGTTGCCCATCTTTTCCTGATCAACTTTGGTCTTCGGCTCCACCGCGATTTCGATGACCGGTTCAGGAAACTCGATGCGCTCGAGGATGATCGGCTTGTCGACTGCGCAAAGCGTGTCGCCCGTCACCGTATGCTTGAGACCAGCCAGGGCCACAATATCGCCGGCATGCGCCTGCTTCACGTCCTCGCGGTGATTGGCATGCATCATCAGCATCCGGCCGATGCGCTCGCGCTTTTCCTTCAAAGGATTCAATACAGATGCACTCGCTTCCAGCACGCCTGAGTAGATGCGCACAAACGTCAGCGAGCCGACAAACGGATCGTTCATGATCTTGAAAGCCAGCGCCGAAACCGGTGCCTCGTCCGACGGCGCACGTTCGTCAGGTGTCGTGCCATCGGTGCCGACGCCTCCGACATTGCCGACCTCAGTCGGCGACGGCAAATAATCCACCACCGCATCGAGCAACGGCTGCACACCTTTGTTCTTAAATGCACTGCCCGCCAATATGGGAACGAAGGCGCCGGTGACAGTGCCCCTGCGAATACATGCTTTGAGCGTCGCGGTGTCGGGCTCGGTGCCCTCCAGATAGGCCTCCATCGCCGCATCGTCTTGGTCGACCACGGATTCGATTAGCGGCTCGCGATACTTGGCCGCTTCATCGGCCATTGCAGCTGGAATCTCCTCGTACACAAACTCGGCACCCAGCGTTTCGTCCTTCCAACGGACTGCGCGCTGCTCGACTAGATCGATGACCCCGACGAAATCAGCCTCGCTGCCCAATGGAAGCTGCAAAACAACAGGGACCGCACCCAAACGGTCCCTCATCATATCGACGCAGCGAAAGAAATCGGCGCCAACGCGATCCATTTTGTTAACAAAACAGATCCGGGGCACGCTGTACTTATCGGCTTGCCGCCATACGGTTTCCGACTGCGGCTCTACGCCAGCAACGCTGTCGAACACCGCCACCGCGCCGTCGAGCACGCGCAACGATCTCTCAACTTCAATCGTGAAGTCGACATGGCCCGGCGTATCGATGATGTTGATCCGGTGATCGTTCCAAGCACAGGTGGTCGCGGCAGAGGTGATGGTAATGCCACGCTCCTGCTCTTGCTCCATCCAGTCCATGGTTGCTGTACCGTCATGGACTTCGCCGATCTTGTGGGAGCGCCCGGTGTAATAAAGTACGCGCTCGGTCGTTGTCGTCTTGCCGGCGTCGATATGCGCCATGATTCCGATGTTTCTGTAGCGCTCAATCTGGGTATCGCGGGTCATGATCTTGTCTTCTGCTCGAGCCCGGCCTTACCAGCGATAGTGCGAAAACGCGCGATTAGCCTCGGCCATCCTGTGCGTATCTTCACGTTTCTTGACCGCACCGCCGCGGCCGTTAGCCGCATCCATCAACTCTCCAGAAAGCCGCTCGGTCATCGTATTCTCTGAGCGATCACGTGCCATACTGATGATCCATCGAAACGCCAATGCCAAAGCGCGAACCGGCCGGACTTCGATCGGCACTTGATAGGTTGCGCCGCCGACGCGTCGCGACCGAACCTCGATGTGTGGCCGAACATTTT
>CAZCVU010000090.1:0-7768 GCA_964501745.1 uncultured Flavobacteriales bacterium
GGCGAGTAAATGATAGGCTGGCGTGGAACCACGATCGTCGCGGATGGCGACGGTGCCGAGACGGGCGATCGAAGTCTGCGCGATGGCGTGATTTGAAAATTTGTGGGGGCGAATGTCCACACCACAAATCTTGAGCAAACAGTCCGGCGCCTGAACACCTGTCAGAACAAACCAGAAGTATGTGTCAGCGCGTGGCACCGGGTAGCAGCCAGCGTTCGAGCCAAGGGAGTCCAGTCTTGCGACGGTCGCTGATTTTGCCTCAAGATCGCTGAGGACAAGCGCTTCGCTATCTGCAAGCCTTGCGACAAGACAGCCGTCCGGCTGGAGGTCCGCATGATTGTTGAGGGAGGGCGCCACCACGTCCTGCGCTGCCAGCCACGCAAACACCTGAGGCCCCTTAAACCCGATGCGCGGCAGCGGAGACAGATCGGCAAGCCCCAGCTTTCCAGCATCGCCTTCGTCGCTAAATCTATTGGCGACGGCCGCGTCGGCGAGGTTGGCGAATTCGGCACCCGCGGACGTGAGCTGCCGGTAGATGAAGCTGCGGCGCTTATGGTCGGTCGGCTGCGTCATCACAGCTCCTGCCGCGAATTCTCGGGGTCGTAGAAGGGGAGTGGCGCGACGCGCGCTTCAATCATCTGACCCGCGGGACCCTTGATCGAGAACGACTGGTCTGGCGCCGATTGATCAGGCGCAACAAACGCCAGCCCAATCGGCCGGTTCAACGTCGGTGAACGAGCGATCGAGGTCACGCGTCCAGTGATTTCGCCATTCCGAACCACGAGGTGACTCTCCTCCGGAAGCGGGCCGTCAGGTTCGGCCAATGTAAATCCGACGAGTTTGCGGGTCAGGCCCCGTTTCATCTGTGCCGCGATCGCCCGGCGTCCAAAAAAGAACGGCTTGCGGCGGGAAATCGCCCACGCCATGTCGGCTTCGTGCGGGTGCGTAAGCCCGTCGGTGTCCTGGGTGATGATGATATGGCCCTTCTCCAGGCGCAGAATGCGCTGTGCCTCGACGCCAAACGGCTTGATACCGATCTCGGCGCCGGCGTCCATCAGCGCGTCCCACAAAGCTTCTCCCATACTCGCCGGGGCATGAATTTCGTAGCCCAGTTCACCGACGAAACCGACCCGCAGCAGGCGGGCCGGTATGTCTGCGACGCGGGCCACGCGCACGCCCATATGAGGGAAGGCTTCAGCCGACAGGTCCACGTCATGGCAGATTTTGGCCAATACTTCGCGTGAGCGTGGGCCGGCGATATTCACTGCGGCGAGGCCGCTGGTCACGTTCGTTATGTCGACGTCAAGCTGCCATTGGGCATTCCAGAACAGCATGGTGCGATACACGGCGTCGGAGCCACCGGTCGTCGCAGTCACATAAAAATCGTCTTCAGAATACCGGCAGGCGACGCCATCGTCGGATATCGCTCCCGACTGGTCGCACATCAGCACATATCGAGCGCGACCGACCTGCTGGCTGGTGTATGAAAGCGTGTAGACGCGGTCGAGGAACTCCGCCGCGTCGGGACCGCGCACGTCGAGGCCGCCCAGTGTAGAGACGTCGATCAGGCCGACATTGTCGCGCACGCACATGACCTCGGCTTGCAGCGCCCGCTCACGGTCGGTGCCGTAATAAGCCGGACGCAGCCAGGCCCCTGCCACCATCAATTCGGCTCCGGCTTCGAGATGGCGGTCATGCATGGCCGTCAGCCGTACAGGCTCGAACCCGCGGCCGCATAAATGGCCGAACTTCTCGGGCGTCAGCGGTGGTCGGTTTGTCGTGGCGTGTGCGCCTTCGAGTGGCCGGCCAGCATGGCGCTGCACCAGGCGCAACGCGTTGAGCGCAGAGACGCGGCCTTGGCTCGGGCCCATTGCCACGGTCGAGAACCGCTTTACGAGTTCGATATCGCCGAAGCCGTCGGCGACCGAGTTCCGCATGTCGGCAACCGTCAGATCTTCATCAAAATCGACAAAGTCCTTGCCCATCTCGTGCGGAAAGATAGTCCATGGCTGCGGCGGCCGATCATCATGCGCTCGCGGTACTGCGACCGGCTCGGTGCTCTGTCTGGAGGCTGCAGCACCGGCCTTCCGGCCTTCCTCGATTGCCGCATCAACAATCCACTCGCCGTTCACTGCACCTGCGACCTGCATGTTCTCGGCAACGGAGCGGACCAGAAAGCTACCCGAGCGCTCGGCATAGCTGACGTCGCCTGCGGCATGGGCTACCAGTGATGCTGCCGGTGACCAGCCGGTCGACATACACAGCAGGTCGCACTCGATCATGTGCTGTGCGTCGGCAAGCTCTCCGTCGCCTGCAATTGGTGCGGCAACGACGCCGGCGAGATGCGCCCCATCGCTCCGCGCCATCGCCTCGCGTAAACCGTAACCCTGCAGAATCTCAATATTCCGATCGACAACCGCCTGGCGGCGCGGATTGTCGGTCGGCGAAGCGGATAGATCGATGACGGCGGCGACCTCAACACCGGCGTCGAGTAGATCGAGCGCGACACCGTAGCCGGTGCCGCCATAGCAGGCGACGACAGCACGCTGTCCCGGCTTGACGCCATAAAGCCTGATCAGGCGCTGCGCGGCCGAGCCGAGCATGACGCCGGGCAGGTCGTTGTTGTGGAACACCGCGGGTTGCTCGATGGCGCCTGTCGCCACGATGACCTGCCCTGCCCGCAGCTTGATCATGCGGTTGCCGGTGATTACCGGCAGGAAGTTGTCCGTGAACCAACCGGTGCAGGTCGCCTCGGTCATGATGGTGACGTTCTTCGCCTCTCGCAACTGGTCGATCAGATCCTGAACAAGCGCCGGACCGCGTACGCCCTCGACATCGATCCGCGTGTAACTGAGCGATCCGCCGAGCAAAGGTTGGCGCTCGACAAGGACGACTTCGACATCGGCTTTTGCCGCCTCCAGCGCCGCGGCCATGCCGGCCACGCCGCCGCCGACTACTGCTACGTCGGCAAAGGCGTAGGATTTGTCGTAGTAGCCATGTTGTGTCGCCGTATCGACGCGGCCGAGGCCCGCCTTGGCACGCACGAATTTCTCCCAGAAATTCCAGATTCCCTTGGGTTTGAACAACGCTCGATAATAGAAACCAACGGGTAGGAAGGCCGAGAACCTCTCAATCCAGCGATCACGGTCTGCCACAAGGCTCCCTGTGTAGTGCTGGCCCAAAACGTTGAGCCCATCTTTGATCGGCAAGATATCGGCGAGCACGTTGGGCTCGCCGCCGACCTGGACCAGGGTATTACCGTCGTCGCCCGACATCGTCAGGACGCCGCGCGGCCGGTGGTATTTGAACGAGCGTGAGATTAACCAGACGTCGTTGGCGGCGAGGGCGCTGGCGATCGTGTCGCCGGCAAATCCCTCGTAGGCCCGTCCTTCGAAAGTGAAGTTGATGCAAGTGTCACGGTCGATCAACGAACCAAAGGGGGCAGCGAGCCGCATACGACTATCCATTGCCTCCCTGGGCCTCGGGCTCGTTCGGCAGTGGCTCGAAATCGACCCGCTCGGCAAACAACTCGCTTGCCGGATAGGTGCGGAGGATCTGATCGCTGGCGGTATGGCGTTCAGCGATAAACCAATAGCCCGAAGTCACATGCAACCACCACTCGCGAACTACATCTGCGGCGTTATTCTCCAGAAACACATAGCCCGCCCAGTCGCTGTCGCTTGCGGACACAGCGGCCGGCATTTCGGTCACTTCGCCGCCGCAAACGAATTCTGAGATGTTGCGGAGGCCGTTGAGTGGGCAGGGCATGAGTTTCATAGCTAGTCTTTTCTAATGGCCGACCGAAGCCGCGCCACGCTCACCGACCTGCAGGAAGGACTCGAAGCGGTCGAGCGCGAAGGGTGCAAGCAGGGCAGGCTGCCGATCCGTCGCGACGCACTCGGCCATCCGGAAACCGGCGACCGGGGTTGCCTTGAAGCCCCACGTACCCCAGCCGGAATCGATATAGTAGTTTTCAATCGGCGTCAGACCCATGATCGGTGAAAAGTCGGGCGTCATGTCGGCCATGCCCGCCCACTGCCGCATCAGCTTTACCTCGGAGAGGAAGGGGAACAGCTCCAGCACATGCATCATAAGACCCTCCTTGAACTCTAGGGAGGACCGTGTCGAGTAAAGCGGATAGGGATCGGTCGATCCGCCCATCACGATCTCGCCACGTGCGCTCTGCCAGATGTAAACGTGCAAGCTGCCGGACACGATGATCGGGTCGAGGAACGGCTTGAGTGGCACCGAGACGCACGCCTGTAGCGGAATTGTGCGAATTGGCAGTTTTATCCCTGCCATCGCGGCGACCAGTGATGATGAGCCGGCCACCGCCTGCAGCACTTTGCCGCAGCTTATTTGACCTCGTGTCGTCTCGACACCGGTGATGCGCCCGGCCTCGATTCTTAGGCCCGTCACCTCTGTATTCTGGTGAATCTCGACGCCACGCTCGGCGGCGCCACGGGCAAAGCCCCAAGCCATGGCATCGTGGCGCGCCGTCGCTCCGGGTGGATGATAGAGCGCTCCAAGGATTGGATAACGGACCTCGCGGGACATGTTGAGCTGTGGGCAGAGCTGCGAGACCTCGTCGGCATAGGCGAGCTCAGAATTGACGCCCATGTGCTTGTTCACTTCCGCCCGCCAGCGCATCGTTCGCAGTGCGCCATCAGTGTGCGCGAGCGTCAGGTGGCCGCGCCGTGAGTAGAGCAGGTTGAGATTGAACTCGCTGGATAATTCCTCCCACAAGGCCATCGACTCCTTGTAGAAGTCGACGCCCTCCGGCGTCAGGTAGTTGGCACGAACGATAGCAGTGTTGCGCGCCGTGTTGCCACCGGCGAGATAGCCTTTGTCGAGCACGGCGATATTGGTGATGCCGTGCTGGCGCGAGAGATAATAGGCCGCCGCGAGACCGTGCCCACCAGCACCAACAATGACCAGGTCATAGGAGTTCTTGAGGTCGGTTTCCGACGGTATCAGCCGGTCGACCGGATAGCTCTTGCTCAGGCCGTATTTGAGAAGTCCGAAGGGCATTTCGTGATCTGCGTTGCGCAGCTGGCAGCGAATTCGGCGCCGACCCTATCGCGCAAGAATGTGAGGTGCAATAGCGAGTGGCCGGCGGTGAGATATCCTGCCGTGCCGCAGCAGGAGTGTGTCAAAGTACGACGGGTAGCGAAGTCGATGCCAAGGATGTAACGTTGACTTGGCTGCGTGTGGAGACGCTGTAGAAGCGTCGTGCGCATGCCGGAAGCTGAGCGTGGTTTGATCATGCCGCCACTCGAAGGAAAGACGGAGCGCTATCAGAACGGCGAAATCATCTTCGAAGAAGGTGAAGTTGGCGCCGAAGTCTTCATTCTGAGCGAAGGGCGCGTCGAGCTTATCAAACACGGCAGGAATACAGCCGTGGAGATCGCGGTTCTCAATCCCGGCGCGATGTTTGGAGAGATGGCGGCGTTCGACAACAAGCCACGCAGCCTGACTGCGCGCGCCTTGGGCGAGGTCACAGTAGAGGTCATCGAGCAGGAAGCTCTACTCGACGCGATGCACCGCGATCCGGAATTTGCGCTTGAGGTCATGGGAGGTCTCGCCGATGGCATGCGTATGTTGCACGAGATGTTGGTCGGGAATCTCGAGGTCAAGACATTGGCGGCAGAGGTCGAGGAGACCGACAGCGAGACTCAGGAGCGGACGGAAAACGAGCTATTCGCGCTTCTCAAGCGGGTCTTCGGACGCGGTCGCGAAGATGGCGAGGTAGAACTGCTGACGGAAGGCGCCTCGCCCGGCGACGTCTCCAACAGATCTTCGGGCGAGGTATCGGCCGGCGCCAAGGGTGCCGGTCAGGCCCCTGATCCCGTCGAGTCGCATGAAATGGCGGTTGTCGCCCAGAGTGTGTTCGAAACGTGGCAATCCACACAGGAACCGGTCGTCGTGCTGATTGCCAATCTCTCGGACGATACGGATGGTTCGGCGGCCCAGGAAATCGCCGCCGCGATCGATGGGCGACAGGGACTGATGGCAAGGCGCATCGACAAGCTTCTCGAACACGACGACCAAGGCGATATCGAGCGGCAACTTGCCGGTGCGGCGCAACGTGGTCGTGAATGGCTGTCAGCGGAGAATGCGTCGGTTTTGGTCTGGGGTGCGTTTTCGCATGACGGCTCGGTAATTAGCCTGCGTTTTGTCCCGGCTCGCGGCAGTGGTGAAACCACGCCCGGCGGATTTTCGCTGGTCACCAAACTCGATCTGCCCCGCGAGTTCACGATCCAGGCAGCGGACCTTTTATGCGCTTCAGCCATTTGCGCCCTCGGGCCGAAATCACAGGCTCAGCGCGAGCGCCTGAAGGCGCTGGTGCCGCCGCTGCTCGAGCAAGCGCGGAGTTCTGGCCTGATCCCATCCGCCCAGCTTCCGGAGCCGGTGACGATGTCGTCGCTCACCTGTTTCGGCAACGCCCTGGCTATCATCGGACATCAAGAGGAAGATACCCACTGGTACGAAGAGGCCGCTGAGGCGTACCGTGTAGCGCTTGAGGTCGCCGTCCACTACGAAACGCCATTTGACGTTGCGGTGACGCAACGGCATTTGGCGATGGTACTCGAATCTCTGAGTGAACGTCTTGAGACGACCGACCTGCTTGACGAGGGGCGGGACGCGTGCAGCGCCGCTCTCGAAGTCTTCACAGATGCAAAATACAGGTGGAATTGGGCGGTGACTCAGAACTGTCTCGGCAAGATTCTCTTTAAGCAGGGAGTCGCCTCTTCCGAAACCGCGAAGTTCAAGGAAGCGATCATCGCCTATCAGGGTGCGCTCAAGGTGTTTGGGCGCAAGATTGCCCCGGAGCGCTGGGCCGAGGTCATCAACAACATTGGTGAACTCCTGCAATTCTTCGGCGCGCGTACGAAGCGTGAAGATGTTCTCGGTGCTGCCGCCAATATCTTCCGTACAGCCGTAAATGCGCGGTCGCGCGAGGACGCGCCGATCCTGTGGGCAACCAGCCACAACAACCTTGGCACATCGTTGTTCTTCCTCTCCAAGGAGGCGCCGAAGGAGGAGGTCTTCGAGGAGGCGGCGCAGACTTTTCGGCAGGCGCTCAGTATTTTTCGGGCCTTCGGCTCAGTGCGCATGGCCGGCCTCGCCATGGGCAATATGGCGCGGCTCGAAGAGTACAAGAAGTCATTGCTCGGCGTGGAGTCGGCCGGACCGTCGGACGAAGATGATGTCGAATCCCTGGTGGACGAAGTTGACGACGCGGACGCGGCCGGTGACGGCGAGCGGGCCGATACACAAGAACACGTGCCCGCGACATCGAGCGATGCCGAGGTCGAGGACGAAAACGCATCCACTGCGTCGGAATAGGCTTGGCCGTCGTAATGCGGCTGAATGTCCGTACTGAGCAAGTTCTGGTTGCAGGCCAGGCAAGAGATAGCTATGGATAATCTGCGGATCGACGGCGGGCGTTTGTGGGCCAGCCTGATGGAAATGGCGCAAATCGGCGCGACGGCGAAGGGTGGCGTCTGCCGTCTCGCGCTGACCGATCTCGACCGCCAGGCGCGCGACCTATTCGTGCGTTGGTGTGAGGAAGCGGGCTGCAGCGTTGCCGTGGACGCGATCGGCAACATCTTTGCCCGGCGGGAGGGCCGCGACCCGGACCGGCCGCCGTTTCTTACCGGCAGTCACCTAGACAGCCAGCCGACAGGCGGCAAGTTCGATGGCGCCTACGGCGTGCTGGCCGGCTTGGAGGTCTTGCGCACGCTCAACGACGCCGACGTCGTAA
>CAZCVU010000090.1:7778-8287 GCA_964501745.1 uncultured Flavobacteriales bacterium
GGCCGTTCGTTTTGCGCCGGCAATGACGGGCTCGGGTGCGTTCGCTGGCGTGTTTGACTTGGAATTCGCTATGGGCCTCCGCGACCTCGACGAAGTGACGCTGAGCGAGGCCCTGCAGCGAATTAACTACCAGGGTGAAGGTTGTGGCGGGCGCGAGGTGGCCGGATATCTCGAAGCTCATATCGAACAAGGTCCTATTTTGGAGGAAGAGCTCAAAACCATCGGGGTTGTTACCGGCGCGCAAGGCCAGCGCTGGTACGAAATCATCTTTGGCGGTGAGGAGGCGCATGCCGGGCCGACGCCAATGGCGCGGCGGCGAGATGCACTGGTCGGCGCCGCGGCTTTCATTGCGGCGGTCAATCAGATCGGCCACGACTTTCAGCCCGGCGCCTGCGCGACGGTTGGCATGCTGCGGGTCAGTCCCAACAGCCGCAACGTGATCCCTGGCGAAACGTGGCTGACCGTAGATCTGCGGCATCCCGAAGATGCCCGGTTGACGGCGATGGACG
>CAZCVU010000091.1:0-8244 GCA_964501745.1 uncultured Flavobacteriales bacterium
CTTTGTAGCCACCATTGCCTCCTTTGTGTCCGCCGCCGTTGCCGCCAAAGCCTGTGATGATTGCGCTGTCATCCACACCCTCTGCAGCGGACAGCACACATCTCGATCCGGCCATCCAGAAGTTCAGGTGAAATCCGGGCCACTCGGCAATGAACTCCTCGCTCTTGCTGCCGGCAAACGAAGAACCGAGACGCTCTTGCAGGATCGGCAAGAGCGCTGCGTGCGCGGCGATATGTCGGAGATGGACATCGTCCCCCTCGGTGAGGGCCTGATCTATGATTGGCAGCCAGTCCACCGGCTGCCCCGACGCTGGTTCGATAGCAGCGGCAACCTCGTCGTTTAGGAACCGCACGAGGTCGATAGCCTCTTGTGTCTTTCTGCCGTAGCGTGGCGCCGGGGCGCCGCCCGTCCCGCCGCCATTGAGCGGCGCATAGGCACGTCTAGATCGCTGATTTCGATCAGTTGCATCGATGGCGAGACGACCGCCGCCATCGGTGTTGCGACGTTGCGATCCTGGGCGGGCTCGAAGCGAACTTCACCGGATCTTAGCAACTCGTCGGCCGCCTCGAGTGTGCTGGCCCAGCCTTCGTAGACGCAAGCGACGGCGGCGGAATTCAATGTCGGGACAACGAGGGCGTGGTGTGGATCGGCCGGTGGCCCGCAATGCAGAAGCGTCTGCGCCTTCAGGCCGACGGCATCGGCTGCCGTGGAAATCCCCGTCCACGCGGGCACCACGGCCAGCAGGCGTTCGATCGCTTGTGAGTCTTCGGCTGTGACGTTCATCGCACTCACCCTCATTGTTGTCAGCGCTGCCGGGATCCCGCCGCGTCGCGCCATGTCCTATACTAAACTGGCTCGCATAACAGCAACGGTCTTGGCGATACCTGAGGGCCTCTTGAGGCGGAATGAACGGTGATGCAATGACGGACAGGGTTGACGGTGATCCGCGATGAAGCCGCTCAATGAACTTTCGGCCGCAGAAGGAGCGGCGGCGATCAGAGCCGGCGAGACCACCTCTGAAGCACTGGTTGAAGCCTGCCTGGAGCGGATCGAGGCGCGTGAAGGGGAGGTTGGCGCGTGGCAGTTCCTGGATCCCCAACTCGCGCGGGCTCAGGCACGTGGCTGCGACCGTCGAAAGGCAGAGGGCCTGCTTCACGGAATCCCGATCGCCGTCAAGGACATCATAGAAACGGCGGATATGCCAACGACCTACGGGTCGCCGATCTATGACGGCAATCGTACGAACTGGAACGCTGCTTGTGTGACGCTGGTGCGTAAGGCGGGCGCCGTGATCATGGGGAAGTCCGTGACGACGGAGTTCGCTGCATTCTATCCGGGGAAGACAGCAAATCCGCACAATCTGAAACACACGCCCGGCGGCTCTTCGAGCGGGTCGGCGGCGGCCGTAGCAGACCACATGGTCCCGATTGGTTTTGCGACACAAACTGCCGCATCGATCATCCGGCCGGCGGCGTTCTGTGGCGTCGTCGGATATAAACCGAGTTACGGCAGTTTCAGTCTCGCTGGTGTCAAGACGTTCGCCGAGTCGGTGGATACGCTCGGCACCATCACCCGTACGCTTGAGGATGCGTCACTCATGCGCGCGGCTCTGCTGGCCGTACCCTTGGTGGCGGACGCTGGGATCACGCTCAACAGCCTGCGGATTGGACTATGCCGTACCCATCAGTGGTCTGAGGCCGATACCGCGACTCAGGCCGCTCTCGAGGGGACTGCCAGTACCCTGGCGGCTGCAGGCGCGGCGGTGCGAGACGTCGATCTAACTTCCGAATTTGCGGATCTGGTCGAAGCTCAACAAACCATCATGATGTTTGAAGCGGCGCGCAACTATGCGTTCGAGCGCCTTGCCCATGGTGAGCTGCTGAGCGACGGATTGGCCACATTGTTGAGCACCGGTGCTGCCTGTCCTTACGACCGCTATTTGCAGGCGCGGGAGCAAGCGGAAATCTGTCGGCGCCTGCTCGATTCGGTGTTCGAAGACTATGACCTTCTGTTGACGCCGTCGGCGATGGGCGAGGCGCCAGAAGGACTCGACGCGACCGGCGATCCCATCTTCAGCCGCATGTGGACGTTGCTGCACGTACCTAGCGTCACTGTCCCGATATCGATGGGACCCAGCGGCCTTCCCATCGGCGCACAGTTCGTCGCGCGCTTTCGGGCAGACGACGCACTGCTGCAGATGACCCGGCCCGCAGCCGATGCATTGAGCTGACGCGTAGGCAGCCACTCTTCGCGGTCGCAACCAGTCTTGCAACAGCCGTTTGACGGACGGCGTTGTCGATTAGTGCCCGAGTCATTCCGATTGCACTTGACAAGTCACACAATATCTTGTGGCATATCAAATCCGTCACGCAATATATGCCCTCTGTGGGTGGCGGCATCACGTGAGGGGAAATTATGCTTCAGACCTACGAGACAGTGAGGGGTTGGCTCGGCCGACTGGTTGAATTCGGCCTTCTGCTGCTTGCCCTAGGCATTCTTCTCCAATTGCTATTTGGCCCGAGCGTCATCTTGCTGACCGGCGATGTCGTCGGAAATCTCATTGATCTGATCCAGGCATTGGGCGACCGAGCATTTGTCGGTCTAATCGCGCTTGGAATTTTTGCCTGGCTTTACGTGAGACGCACCCAAGGCTGAGTTGCCTCGCACAGCAGTAGCGGGCCAGCCCTGTTCTCCGGAGGCGCTGCCGGAGACGCCAATCGCCATTACGACTGAGTGGAGATGAAGTTCAGGCGGAATAATTGGTCGCGCACCGTGTTTAACGACTAGATTGGCGCGTCAAATGAATTACTCGTTTGGTCGGCGGACCGTGCGGCGGTTGCGCAGGGATGGCGGCCTGAATTGTTGAGGAAGTCGGACTGCGCGGTGTCGAGCCTGTCTCTGCGGTAGTTCTGGATGGACTGTTGGACGATTTTGTCGAGAAGCTGACGCACTGCGTGCCGAATTTGCGCCGCTACGCGCGGGCGCTGATGCGTGACCGCGACCGTGCCGACGATTTGGTTCAAGACTGTCTCGAACGAGCGTTGTCGCGCCGCCATTTGTGGACGGGCCCGGGCAATATGCGAGCTTGGCTGATGACGATCATGCATAATCTCTACCCAACGAGATGCGACGCCTCTCAACGCGCCCATGGTCGATGCCTTTGGAGTCCATTGAGGGTGCTGGCTCGGCGCAGGCCGATCAGATCGCGATGGTTAGTGCGCGAGAAATGATGGCGGCGATGGATCAACTTGCCGACGAGCAGCGTCAGACCATCCTGTTGGTGGCGCTCGAAGGCATGACCTACCAGGAAACAGCGGAAACACTTGGAGTGGCAATCGGTACGGTGATGTCGCGGCTATCGCGCGGAAGGGCACGGCTGCGTGCGTTGATGGACGATGCGGGGCCGCACAAACTTCGGAGAGTAAAGTGAGCGACAAGCAGCAAGAGATAGACGACACAGAGCTGCACGCTTACGTCGACGGCCTGTTGGACGACGACCGTCGCGCCGTTGTCGAAGCTGCGCTGGAGACAGATTCTGATAGTGCAGAGCGGGTCAGGGCATATCAAGAGCAGAACAGAAGGCTGACGTTCCTGTTCGGCGAGGTCACGAAGGAAGAGATCCCTGAACGCCTGTCGGTGGACCGGTTGATTCAGCGGAACGCTTGGCGGCGGAGAATACGAGCGGTTGCCGCTGCCGCGCTTTGGCTTGCCGTCGGTCTCGGTTCCGGTTGGGGCGCCAACGAGCTGTTGCGGCAATCGTCGACCTCGGCTCTTGAGATTGCCGGTCAGGCGGTCGACGCGCATCGCGTATATACGGTCGAGGTCCGCCATCCGGTCGAGGTCGAAGCGGATGAGGAAAAACACCTCGTCGCATGGCTCTCCAAGCGCTTGGACTACAAGATCCACATGCCGCATCTGGACGGCTTTGGATATCAACTGGTCGGCGGCAGGCTATTGCCGTCAAAGCAGGGGGCGGCGGCGCAGTTCATGTATGAGGATGCGTCGGGGAGGAGGCTTACGCTCTATGCCACGAAGACATTGAAAAACAAGGTGACGGCATTTCGCTTCACAAAGGCGGGTGGAATCAGCGCCTTCTACTGGCTTGACGGCCCGGTCGCCTACGCGCTGATCGGCGAGATGGAGCGTGCGAAACTTCTGCAAATCACGAATGTGGCCTACGAAGCGCTAAACCGGCCGTGACGGCAATCTGGCTCACCTGGGCACTGCGATCACTGCCGTGCGCCGTGCGCTCGTATAAGAATCTCAACGCCGATCGAAGGTCGTCGACGCTCGGCCGCATGCACCGGCTTGCAGGGGCGATAGCGCGAGGGCTAGGTTGATCCCTAACCTCCTGTTTGAAGGACCATGCCATGAACTCGTCCTTTCCTGTCGTATTCGGTATCGACCTCGACGCCGAGGCCGGTTGGTCGCGCTTGCTCGCGGATGGCGCGCCACGACCGATCCTGATGAGCCAGGGCGCCTACGCGGTGCATGAAGGTCTAGAACCGCTGCTCAACTTGTTGGATCATCACTCGGTCGTCTCAACCTTTTTTGTCCCCGGTCAAACCGTCGACCGTTACCCGGAGGCGGTGCGCAGCATCCATCAGCACGGGCATGAGGTCGCAAGCCATGGCTATGACCATCTGGCGCTGGTGGGGCTAAATCAGGAGCAGGAACGCGACGAGCTGGTGCGGGGAATCGAAGCCATCACGACGGTGGTCGGACATCGGCCGGTCACTTGGCGCGCGCCCGGCTGGGAACTGACCGATCGCTCGATAGACTTGCTGTTGGAGGCCGGGGTCGGCGTCTCGGCGAATTTTCAGGACCAATCGCGCCCCTACCGCCATGTCCGCAACGGTGAGCCTATCCCGCTTGTCGAGCTTCCCGTCCACTGGCATCTCGCCGACGCACCGTATTTTCTCTACGGCGGGGGACTCGGTGGGACGATAGATACGCCGTCGACTGCTTACGAGAACTGGAGCGAGGAGTTCCTCGCACTTTACGACGAGCGGCCCGGCTCGTTCTTCCACCTGACGCTGCACGTGCAACTCATCGGTCATCCCGGCCGCCTGCGAATGGTCGAGCGATTGATCAAACTCATCAAGTCCAAACCCAGAGCGGCATTTATGCGTTGTGACGAGCTGGCTGCTGAGGTGGCCTGAGAGCCAACGCCAGGGGGTTCATGGCTTGTGAGCTGACCGATGGTGGTGGGAGAGGGCATGCCCGAATACGATTTTGATGCTGCCGAATTCGAGGCTCGCCGAAGGCGTGTTCGCGAGGCCATGGCGGGCGCCGGGATTGAACTCCTGCTGGTTGTATCGCCGGTCAACATCAACTATCTGATCGGCTGCCGGAGCAAGGGCTATCAACAGTTCCAGGTGTTGTTCTTTCCGCTTGAAGAGGAGCCGCTTACCTTCCTCACACGAACCTCCGAACTCCCCGAGGCGCTCGACACCTGCCTCGCAGAAGATATCCGCGGCTGGGGTGGTCCGACTCCCGAAGATCCTATTGAGGTCGCGATTCGTCTGATGGAGGAGAAGGGCTACGCTGGACGTCGCATTGGACTCGAGGTCGTCAATTTCTACCTGGCGGCGCATGAGTACGAACGGCTGAAGGATTATCTCGGCCCAATGTTGGTTAAAGACGCCACCGGCCTGATCGACGAGCTCAAGTTCGTCAAGTCACCGGCGGAAATTGCCTATATCCGCAAGGCCGCAGCCATCGCCGACACGGCGATGGAGGTCTGCGTCGACACGGTTTCAGCCGGCATGACGGAGGCGCAGGTGGCCGGCGAAGTCTATCGTTCGATCATGGTCGAAGGTGGCGAAATGGCCGCCAGCCCGATGAATTTTGCGAGTGGTGAGCGCACTTGCTATGCGCATCCGGCACCCAGCGAGAAGCCAATTGCGCACGGCGATTTCATGCATATCGAATACGGCACCGCCTATCGACGCTATTGCGCGCTGCTCGGGCGGCAGCTTTGCCTGGGTAAGCCGGCGCCGCGAATGGTCGAAATCTTCGACGTGGTTCGTGCCGCAGGCGACGCCTTCGTTGCCGAGATCAAGGCTGGCGTTCCCGCGAGCAAGCCGCACCAGGCCGCGAAAGAAGTTATGGCGAAGGCTGGCATGGACAAATACCGGCTGCACACAACGGGCTACGGTATCGCACCGGCGTTTCCGCCGATGTGGGGTGAACGCCTGGATCTCTCGGACGACAGTCCGTATCTGCTGCAAGCCGGTATGGTCGTGTCCGTCGAGCCGCCGGTCTTCAGCTACGAGGACAGGCTTGGCGCTCGACTCGTCGACACGGTTCTGGTGAGCGACCAAGGAGGTGAGCTTCTGTCGCGGATAACGCGGGATCTTATCGTTCTATAGCAAGAAGATTGACGGGCCTCGATCACGGCGCTCATGTCGATCCGGTTCGCTCGCTGCCTGTCAGTCGCTCCTGAGCTCCAACGCCAGCGAGTTCATGCAGTAGCGCAGTCCTGTCGGCTGTGGGCCGTCTTCGAAAACGTGACCGAGATGCGCATCGCAGCTTGCGCACGCGATTTCGGTGCGCCGCATGAGCAGGCTGTTGTCTGCTTCTTCCCGAATTGCATCGTCGGCAATGGGCTGCCAGAAACTTGGCCAGCCGGTTCCCGAGTCGAACTTGGTGTCGGAGGCGAATAGCGGGTTGCCGCAGCAGACGCAGACATAGGTGCCGCTTTCCTTGCAGTCGTTGTACTTGCCTGAAAACGGCGCTTCGGTGGCTGCCTGACGGCAGACGGCATACTGCTCCGGCGTTAGTTGCGAACGCCACTCGGCGTCTTTCCTATCCACCTTTTTCGTCACTAAATGCCTCTCCCTAGTCCAGTCCGGCGACCGCACGGTGGGCTCTGGCGCGCTTCAGAAGTTCGTGCATCGGCCCTCGGCGTACCCCAATCTGTTCAAGCTTGCCGACCGTGTGGACGAGATAGTCCATGCATGGACCGAGCCTGCCTGCTGCTGTGGCGACATGGCGCGTGACGACCTCGACCGGCAAATCGCCTGCGTAGCGCTCATGATCTCTGTTCAAGGTGAAGGCAATCGCGCGAATCGGTCCTTGGTCAGTTGTCACATTGAACCAGTTCGGCTGATAGACATCGCCCATCATCTCCCGAGCCCAGACGATTTCGAGCTCCTGCTCAATTAATTCAGGTGCGATCCGATAAGCGACGCCGCGGCAGGATCCGCCTGTGATGAGGCCGAGCATCAGTCCGGGATTGTCGGGTGTGCCGCGTCCCAACGGCGTCCAAAAACAGAAGCGGCGATGATAGCCGCGCAGCAGTGCGCCGCGCTCTTCTGTGAAGTGGAAGGCCGGGTTCCACATCAATGAACCATAGCCGAAGACCCAGACATCCTGTCCGTCCACCCTATCCGCCAGCATGCGTTTAATCGACGCCGTGCGCTCGTCTTCGGTCGACAGGCGCATCGGCAGCTGATCGGCATTGTCGCGCGCATACTGCTGCAGCAACCCCTGCTTGATGGTATCCCTGTTCAATTCGAACGGGGGTGATTCGTCGTCTCTGTCCATCATCTCCGGCCGATCGGCCTTCCAGCAGCTAAAGGCATGAATCCAATATAGTTGTCCCGGCAGCCCAACGAAAGTCGGCAGCCGGTAGAAGCCAAATGCGAGAGTCGGGGCGGCGCCAGTTTCCTAGTCTTTGGCTCGCGGCTGGTTCAGGTAGCCATCACGGGACTGCGGCAATTTCCGGTCGAGCAGCCGTGAGGCGATGACCGTCCGCAGTATCTGTGCGGTGCCGCCGCCGATCGTGAACATCCGCACGTCACGCACCATGCGCTCAATTGGATTGCGCCGCGAATATCCTGCAGCACCGAAGATCTGCAGGGCGTCGTTGTTGACCTTGATCGCCATTTCCGAGGCGGCGACTTTCGCCTGGGCCGCCTCCAGTGCGTCGGGAAATCCCTCGCAACTGGCCGCCTTGTGAATCAGTGCCCTGGCGCCGGCGATCTCGGTCGACATATCGGCCAGCATCCACTGTAGGCCCTGAAACTCATAGATTGGCCGACCGAACTGCTGGCGCTTCTTTGTATAGGCGAGCGCCAGTTCAAAAGCGCCCTGCGCAAGACCCAGAGCCACCGTGGCGGCGCCGATTCGTTGCCCATTATAGGCGTTCATCAACCCGGCAAATCCGTGCTGTAGGCCCTCTGGTGGCACGATCGCCATGCCTTCGTCTACTTCCAGATCCGTTAGGTTGATCTCGGT
>CAZCVU010000092.1:0-6242 GCA_964501745.1 uncultured Flavobacteriales bacterium
TCGACGCCGACGGAATGGACCCAGCGGTGATGCCAGCGGTCGCGGGACCGGCACCGGGCGGCGTTAGTTACCACCAGGCCCGCAAACTGATCCAGGGACTGGCAGCCAAATCACGGGTGCTCGGCATGGACATTGTCGAGATCACGCCAAAGGCCGACGTCAACGGGATCACCGCGGTCACCGCCGGCAATCTGATTATCAATATGATCGGCTCAGCCGTCCGTGCCGGCTACTTCGATTGATTCCCAGAGCCAGGCGCTGGCCTCGCAAGGCGCAGAAGCACGCGGCACAGCGCCTTTAGTCACCTATTGCGGCAGCGCAAATTGCCGCCGCCGGCGATGTCTTCGTGCCGAACATCTTGGGTGTTGACCGGATTTCGATCTACGATGCTTTATGGCGCGACGGGGTCACAAACTCGAAACCGCCGGTGGAGACCGTTGGCGACGCCACGTTGGCGCGCTGCAAGGAGATCGAACGATGAGTGCACTTCAATCAAGCTCCTGCTTTGCGGATCTGATGGAACTCCGGGGTGGAGATCTGCCGCAAACGGCGGAGGTCAGCTTCGAGGGCAAAGATCCGGTCATCCAGACCCGGTTCAGAATTGGTGACGCTGCATCCGCCGCGTTGGCGGCCGGTGCGGTCGCCGCCGACGACATCTGGCGACTGCGCAACGGCGAGGGACAAGCGCAGCAGATCTCGGTCGACCGACGGCTCGCGGTCGCTTCGCTCAATAGTTACAAGTTCATCCGGATCGAAAACGGTCCACAATTCTTTATCGACTACAACAGGCCGACTTCGAAATTCTATCGCTGCCGCGACGGCCGTTTCCTTCACCTGCAGGGGTCTTTCCAGCATCTCCGCGATGGGACGCTGGAGCTTCTCCAGTGCGATGACACGATTGAGGACGTCAGCGCCAAGATAGCGCAGCGTGAGTCGTTCGACCTGGAAGAGGCGTTGTTCGAGCGGGGTCTGTGCGGCGCGGTCATCCGTTCGGCGGACGAGTGGATGGGGCATCCCCAAGGAAAGGCGACAGGCAAGGTGCCGGTGATCGAGGTCATCAAGATCGCCGATGGGGATCCACAGCCACTGGCACCGGCGGCACGCCCACTTGACGGGGTGCGAATTCTGGATTTGACGCGGGTGCTGGCGGGGCCGGTCAGCGCACGGACAATGGCGGCGCACGGCGCCGACGTGCTGCATGTCCGGAGCCCCAACCTTCCGAGCTTCGACTACACCGTCGCCGACACCAACCACGGCAAGCTGTCGACCTTTCTCGATCTGACGCGCGCTGAGGACGCGACACGTCTTCGCGATCTGGCGCGCGAGGCTGACATTTTCGTTCAGGGCTATCGTGGACGTGCATTGGAGCGTCGTGGCTTTGGTCTGGAGGCGCTCGCAGGCCTACGTCCAGGCATCATTTACGTCTCGATCAACTGCTACGGCCACACCGGCCCGTGGGCGGATCGGCCGGGTTGGGAGCAGCTTGCCCAGTCGGTCAGCGGGATTGCCGAGGAGAATGGGCGTCCGGGCGATCCACAGTTGGTTCCACTGCCGATGTGCGACTACACAACCGGCTATCTGGCTGCCGTTGGGGCGATGCTGGCGTTGGCGCGCCGAACGCAGGAGGGCGGCAGCTACCATGTGCGCGTCTCGCTGACGCGTACCGCCATGTGGGTAGCCGCGCAGGCGAGATGTCCGGCCGACGAGGCGTCGATAGCCTTGGCAGACCCGCAGGACATCGATGTTGGGGCGGCGATGACTGTTTCGGAAACTCCATTCGGGCGGTTGCATCACCTGGACCCAGTTATCCGCATGTCAGAGACGCCGCCACTCTGGGCGCGAACGACGGTGCCGCTGGGAACGCACGAGCCGCAATGGCCTTGATAAGTGGCCCGAATAGGTGGCCTGTTTGCCGGCCTATTAGCCAAAACCTCAGAATCGACAATTGGCCGTCAAGGAGGTTTGTATGAGTAACGAAGACAAGGTCATTGGACATCTGGATTCGGTATCTGGGACAAAGGTCACGGCAGCATTCGACGCGATGCCCGATGCCGGAGCGGGCACAGCCTCTCCTGTGGCCGACGCCGGAGTCGGGACTCTGGTCAAGGTACGAACCTCGGCGTCGACAGTGTTCGGTGTCGTTAACAACCTGAGCATGCGCTACCCGCCGGACTCGGGAGGGCCGCGTTCAACGACGCTCGAAATCGACCTTGTCGGCGAAGTCCTCGACGGCAGCAGCGATACAGCTTTCCAGCGTGGCGTTTCCGCTTGTCCCCATCTTGGCGAGACCGTTCTTGTTGCCACTTCAAGCGAGACTGCCGCTGTCTACGGCACGCCGGACGCAGCCAACGTGCGCGTTGGCACGGTGCATCAGGATCAGGATCTGCCGGCCTACCTGCTGACCGATGATCTGCTCGGCAAGCACTTCGCCATTTTGGGCACGACCGGCTCGGGCAAATCGTGCTCGGTCGCCCTCATTCTGCGCGCCATCCTTACCCAACATGCCAAAGGCCACGTCATCCTGCTCGATCCCCACAACGAGTATGCTCAAGCCTTTGGCGACATGGCAGAGGTGGCCTCCACGTCCGACCTTCAGTTGCCCTACTGGCTGCTCACTTTCGAAGAGATGGTCGAGGTCATGGTGAGCAAGGAAGGCAGCGACCGCCAGGCGCAGATCACTATCCTCAAAGACGCCATCGTCGAGAGCAAGAAGTCGATGGCCGGCGATGGGGACGCGGCTCACATCACTGTTGATACGCCGACACCCTATAGGCTGAGCGAGTTCAAGCGCCACATCGACGCGGGCATGGGCAAGCTCGACAAGCCTGAGAACTCGACGCCCTATCTGCGCCTTCTGGCTCGCCTCGACAGTCTTACATCGGACAAACGCTTCTCGTTCATGTTCTCAAGCCTGGTGGTGCGCGACAGTTTGGCGGATCTGCTTTCACGCATGCTGCGCATCCCCGTCGAGGGAAAGCCGATTACGATCATCGACCTCTCCGGTGTTCCATCCGAGATTGTCGACGTGGTGGTGTCGGTACTGTGCCGCCTGGTCTTCGACTTCTCGTTGTGGACCATAAAGGACAAGACAGTACCCGTGCTCCTCGTCTGCGAGGAGGCGCATCGCTATGTCCCGGAACGTGACGAGCACGGTTTCGGACCGACAAAACGGGCAATCTCACGCATCGCCAAGGAAGGCCGCAAGTACGGGGTCTCGGTGTGTCTGGTCAGTCAGCGTCCGTCCGAACTGTCGGCCAGCATCCTGTCTCAGTGCGGAACGCTGATCGCGCTGCGCATGGGGAACGAGCAGGATCAGGATTTCGTACGCCGAGCCCTGCCCGAAACCGCCCACGGCCTGTTGGACGTACTGCCGGCGCTGCGCACGCAGGAGGCGCTGGTCGTCGGCGAAGGCGTCCGCGTACCGATGCGTATCTGCTTCGACTCACTCGATGAAGAACACCGGCCACGCAGCGGAACGTCGTCCTTCTCGGAGGTCTGGCTCTCGGAAGAGGGCCAGCGCAGCTTCATCGAGGAGACGGTCGAACGCTGGCGTCACCAGACCCGCTAGGCGCGCGTGTCGACCCGGCCGAAGCACCGCGAATATATCCGGGTCAAGAACGGACGCAGTGGCGGAGGGTGTGGGAATCGAACCCACGCAACGGTGTTACCCGTTGACGGATTAGCAATCCGCTGCATTACCTCTCTGCCAACCCTCCGCGCCTGTCATTGACCATATGAGGCGTCGCGGAACACTGTCAACGTGAGCCCTAGTTGTTGGTGATCGCCATCGCCCGCTCGACCGCCGGGCGCGACGCGATGGCATCTAACCAGCGCTCGAGATGGGGATAGTCGCCGAACTCGATGTCCTGGGCCCTGCGGCCGGCGACCCACGGAAAGGTCGCGATGTCGGCGATCGTATAGTCCTGGCCGGCAAGATAGGGCACCTCGGCAATGCGTCGGTCGATGACGCCGCAAAGCCGGTAGCTTTCCTTTTCGTAGCGCTCGATGGCGTATGGGACCTCATCGTCAATGAATCGGAAGTGGTTCGACTGGCCGAACATCGGCCCGACGCCACCCATCTGAAACATCAACCATTCCAGCGTCGCAATCCGTGCGCGCGGCTCCTGCGGCATGAAACGCCCATGTTTTTCCGCGAGATAGATCAGTATAGCGCCGGACTCGAAGACCGAAACCGGACCGCCACCAGGGCCATCGGGATCGATAATCGCCGGTATCTTGTTGTTCGGTGAGATCTTCAGAAAGGCCGGCGCATGCTGCTCGCCTTTGCCGATATGGATCGGGAAGATCTCGTAGGGCAACTCGAGCTCTTCGAGGATGATCAACGCTTTGCGGCCATTGGGCGTAGGCCAGGAATGAAGCTCGATGGTCATGTTGTTGGTTGTTCCTCGATATCAGGATGTCTGGGGCGCCGGCACCTCGTCTGCCGCACCACGCTGCAATTCAATGCACCGCTGATTTTGCCTGTTCAGCGCCGGGCGTACTGGGCCGCACCGAACATGTTCTCGCGCTCTTCGTCGCTGAGTTCACCTTGCCGCCGGGCCTCGGCCAAGACCGCAACGCCGCGCACGACGGCAGGCCGCGCCTCAATCGTCTCGAACCACTTCTTGAGATTTGGGAACTCGTTCAGATCCTGACCCTGGCGCTCATAGCTGCGGAGCCAGGGAAAGATGGCGATGTCGGCGATCGTGTAGTCGTCACCGGCGATCCACGGACTTTCCTTCAGCCGATTGTCGATTACGTTGTAAATCCGTCCAGTCTCGTTGGTATAGCGGTCGACCGCATATTGCAGGTTCTCCTGGGCATAGCCGCGAAAATGATGCGCCTGACCGAGCATCGGTCCGACACTGCCCATCTGGAACATCAGCCACTGCATCACACGGTATCGGCCGCGCATGTCCTGCGGCATCAGATTGCCGGTCTTCTCGGCGAGATAGAGCAAGATGGCCGCCGACTCGAAGATCGCGATCGGCTCGCCGCCGGGACCGTCCGGATCGACCATCGCCGGCATCTTGTTGTTGGGACTGATCTTCAGAAACTCGGGCTCGAACTGGTCACCCTTGCCGATGTTGATCGGAATGACGTTGTAGGGCAGCTCGAGCTCCTCGAGCATGATATGGACCTTATGCCCGTTAGGCGTCGGCCACGTGTAAAGATCGATCATCGAAACCCTCCCAGGGATAGGCGTGTTTTGGAATACCGGTTGGCGCGCATTAGGCGACGAAACGGGGGTCAGCACAAGCTTTGCCAGACGACATCGGCCTGCGCTCGCGTGCGCATTTATGTACACCGCGATCGATGCGTATCAAGGGGCCGCGGCTTGCCGTGAGGCGCAGACGGGTTAGGTTAGGTGCAGCGATGCAACATCCAGGGAGGGGTAACCCATGGCCAATCCGGTAGTTCATTTCGAAATCCACGGGTCCGACAGCAAACGGCAAACCGAGTTCTATAGCAGCGTCTTCGACTGGGAAGCCAACGCCGACAACCCGCAAGGCTACGCGCTCATCGAGAAAGGCGCCGAGTACGGAATCGGCGGTGGGCTTACGCGGAGCGACAGGGCGCCCGCGGTGATTATCTACGTCGAAGTCGACGAGCCGCAGGCCACGCTCGACAAAGTCAGCGAGGCCGGCGGCACCACGGTGATGCCGGTAAACGAGATCGAGGATGTCGGGGTCACAATCGCAATCTTCGCGGACCCGGACGGCAACAATATCGGGCTCGTCAAGACCCACGCCACATAGTCTCGCCCAGACGTTTCGCACCGGGGCTGGCAATGAATTTCTGCAACGAAGCCGCGGTCGAGGGGCGGCCGCGCCGCGATGTCACGCCGCGCGTGTTCAGCGCGTCGGCCAGAGCTGCGTCGTCACCGCCTGTGGTCGCCCGTGCATCGGCTATCTTGCTGAGGGTACGGCGCACGAAGGCTTCGTGCTCGGCATTCCTGGCTGCCAAATCGGCTAGGCCTTCAGCTTCTCGCGCAACACCTGGTTGACCAGCTGCGGGTTGGCCTTGCCCTGCGTTGCCTTCATGACCTGACCGACGAACCAGCCGATTACTTTCTCGTTGCCGGCGCGATAATTTTCAACCTGGCTCGTATTGTCGGCCATTATCTGATCGACGACGGCTTCAATGGCACCAGAGTCCGTGACTTGCTGCAGGCCTTTGTCCTCGACAATCGCTGCGGCCTCCTTACCGGTTTCGAACATCTCGTCGAAGACGTCCTTGGC
>CAZCVU010000092.1:6252-8184 GCA_964501745.1 uncultured Flavobacteriales bacterium
GGCGATGCGTCCGGAGATCGTGTTGTCGGCCATCAGGTCGATCAGACCGCCAAGTGCTTCGGCGGACACGGGCGAGTCCGAAAGCTCGATACCGGCCTTGTTCAGGCGCCCGAACAATTCGGAGACAACCCAGTTTGTCGCTTGTTTCGCATCGCGGCCTGCGGCCACCGCCTCAAAATAGTCTGCCGTCTCACGCTCGGCGACCAGCACGCCAGCGTCATAGACTGAAAGCCCGTAATCCGCCATGAAACGCTGCTTCTTCGGGTCGGGCAGCTCGGGCAGCGTTTGCTTGAGCTGCACCACATAATCGTCGGTCAGTTCCAGCGGCAGCAGGTCGGGGTCGGGGAAATAGCGGTAGTCGTGGGCCTCTTCCTTCGAGCGCATCGAGCGTGTCGTCCCCTCGCCCGAGTCGAACAGCCGGGTCTCGAGCGCGACTTCGCCGCCTTCTTCGAGTAGTTCGATCTGACGCCGCGCTTCATAGTCGATGGCCTGGCGCAGGAATCGCAACGAGTTGATGTTCTTGATCTCGCAGCGCGTGCCCAAAGGCTCGCCCGGATGACGCACCGAGACATTGGCATCAACCCGCAGCGAACCCTCCTGCATGTTGCCGTCGCAGGAGCCGACGTAACGCAGAATCGAGCGCAGTTTTGCGACATAGGCCGCCGCCTCCACCGCAGCCCGCAAATCCGGCTTGGAAACGATTTCCATCAAGGCGACGCCGGCGCGGTTAAGGTCGATGTATGACTTGGATGGATGCTGGTCATGCAGTGACTTGCCGGCGTCTTGCTCCATGTGCAGACGCTCAATGCCAATCGTCTTGGTGACGCTGTCGGGCAGGTCGACCTCGACCACACCCTCGCCGACAATCGGCTTCTCGTACTGCGAAATCTGGTAGCCCGGCGGCAAATCCGGATAAAAGTAGTTCTTACGGGCGAACACGGAACTGTGGTTGATCTGGGCGTTGAGCGCCAGCCCCGTGCGCACCGCCTGCTCGACGCAAGCCTCGTTGATGACCGGCAGCATGCCTGGCATCGCAGCGTCAACCAGACTGACATGGGCATTGGGTTCGGCGCCAAACTCGGCCGAGGCGCCCGAGAACAGCTTGGCGCCGCTGACGACCTGGGCGTGGATCTCCAGACCGATGACGACCTCCCAGTCGCCGGTCCGTCCCTCAATCAGGTTGGACATTTCGTCCGGTCCTCCCCTAATCGCCGCCCGCTAAAATCTGCGGCAGCGCGTCAAAGCCGGCCGCCGCCTCCAGTACGTGAGCGGTCCGCAACACCGTTTCCTCATCGAATACCCGACCGACCAGCTGCAGACCGAGCGGCAGGCCCTCCGCGCTGAGGCCTGCAGGCACCGAAATGGCGGGCAGTCCAGCCAGGCTGGCAGGTCCGGTGAAGACGTCGTTCAGATACATCGCGATCGGATCGTCCATCTTCTCGCCCTGGGCAAAGGCCGCATTCGGCGCCGTCGGCGCGAGCACCACGTCGACCTTGTCCCAGGCCGCCCGGAAGTCGTCGGCGATCCGCGTCCGCACTTTTTGCGCCTGTAGATAATAGGCATCATAGTAGCCGGCGCTCAGCACATAGGTACCAATCAGGATCCGTCGCTTGACCTCGGCGCCAAAGCCCTCGGCGCGCGTGTTTTCATACATCTCCTGGATCGTCTTGCCATCAACCCGCAGGCCATAGCGCACCCCGTCGTAGCGCGCGAGGTTGGAGGAGGCCTCCGCCGGCGCGACGATATAGTAGGTCGGCAACGCATACTTCGTGTGCGGTAGCGAGATTTCGACGATCTCGGCCCCGGCGGCTTTCAGCCAGTCGATGCCCTGAGCCCATAACGCTTCGACTTCAGCTGGCATACCATCAACCCGATACTCCTGCGGCACGCCGACCCGCAGTCCACGGACATCATCGGTCAAGGCCGCTTCAT
>CAZCVU010000093.1:0-1700 GCA_964501745.1 uncultured Flavobacteriales bacterium
ATTATCATCGCCACCTTCCCCTCGACCTGGGAGATCAGGCTTCGCGAGGAAGTCGGCCCGGCCATGGATAAGATGAACGTCAAGCTCAGATTCATCGGCGGTCGTTCGGATGAGTTTCTGGCCAAACTGATCGCGGCCAAGGGCTCACCCACCTTCGACGTCGTGGAAATTACCGATCACGTGTTTCCGGAAATGATGGGGGGTGAGTTCCTCGAGAAGTTGAACTTGAACAACATTCCCAATAAGCAGTTCCTGAATCCTAGCGTGTATAACGACTATAAGGTCGGCTATTGGACCACGCAGGCGGCGATTCTCTACAACTACGAGAAGTTCAAGGAGTTGGGTCTTCCCGCGCCGACGCAGCCCGAGGATCTGCTGCATCCGAAACTGAAGGGCAGGGTCACATTCCCGACGCTCACGAGCTATGGAGCGGTCGCCCCGATCGTTGCGATTGCCAAGAAACACGGCGGCGATGAAAAGAACATCGATCCGGCGCTTCCGGTCCTCCGGAAATTTTCCGCTCACGTGCACTCGTTTACGGACTTTACGCCGTTCTCGCAAGCAATGAAGAATGGCGACATCTATGCGGGATTCTCGAGCGGCGGCTCGGCCAGGCGGTTGCGCGACGCCGGCGTGCCGATCGCGATCAACCACCTCGTAATCGACGGGCATAGAGGCGTGCCGTCCTTCGGTTATATGGGCGTCGTCAAGGGATCGAAGCACAAGGAAGCCGCAGAAGCCTTCATCAACGAGATCATCAACGTGGAGATGCAGGAAGGCATGCATGTCAACAACGGCACCATCCCGACCAATAGCAAGATGCTGGCAAAGTGGTCCGCAAAAAACACGGAAGTGGACCCGTTCGGCACTTCCTTCAGGCTGATGGACCCCAAGATAATCGACAATATGTACTACCTGAAGTTCGATAACATCGATCGTCGGGTGTGGGGCAAGAAACTGCTACGCGTCCAGGCCGGGAAGTAAGCAACTGCAACTTTGATCCAATCCACGAGTGTGGAGGGAGGGCGAGATTCTCGCCCTCCTTTTTTTTCGGTGCAATGTGACCGCCGTTCCCGCAACAGGCGGCGGCGGCTATAGTGCGCGCCAGGCAACCGCGAATGACAAATCGAGACGCATTTCACGAGAACTACGGGGCGCGCGACGAGCTTCGCCGGTCGTCGGATCGCGCATTTGGCCTGATCTTCGCTGCTGTCTTTGCGCTGGTCAGCCTGTGGCCCGTGATTTCCGGCGGTACAGTCCGCTGGTGGGCCGCGGCCACCGCAATGCTGTTTCTCGTGACGGCCATCGCCAGACCGACGCTGTTAACGCAGCTCAATCGGGTTTGGGCGCTCTTGGGAATGGTCCTGCACAGAATCGCCAACCCGATCCTGATGGGGTTCATCTTCTTTCTTGTCGTGACGCCGATCGGCCTGACCATGCGGCTCCTGGGCAAACGCCCGCTCGATCTCGAATTCGATCCGGGTGCCAAGAGCTACTGGAAGAAACGTCAGCCTCCCGGGCCGCCGCCAGAGACCATGAAGAACCAGTTCTAGAGCGAAGTGGCCAGTCGCCTCTCAAAGGGTTTGTCAGACAGCGCGCCGACCGTTGCCGCGCACTGCCCCAGCGGCATGAAATTCGCATGATCCTTCGGTAAATCAGGAAAATAGTTGACAGCGAGATTCGCGGGATTCATTTTGAGG
>CAZCVU010000093.1:1710-8164 GCA_964501745.1 uncultured Flavobacteriales bacterium
CTAGGTAAAAGAAAACAACTGTAGACACATCTTATTCATGCTTCGATTCAGTAAAGCCAAGACGTCGGTAAAGAACAGTTTGCGTTGTATTGGCGCAACTGGACGCCTGATGATTCCGACGGCAGCGTTCGTTGGCCTGATCTTCGTGTCGGGACCACAGGCTGAGGATGTTCGTCTGAGCCCAGCAACTGATATCGAAGCCGAACGGATACGCTCGGTGACACCGGTACACGCATCTGACGCCGCCGCCGACGCCGTGCAGCTCGTCCATCCGATGCGGCTCCGCCTTACCGTCGCACCTGGCGATACGCTGATGGCGATGCTGGTCGACGAAGGAATTGAGCGTCGTGAGGCGCACGCCGCCATCGCCGCAATGTCCAAAGTCTTCCGGCCGCGCAATCTCAGACCGAAACAGGAGGTGTTGGTAACCGCTCGGCTACCGCTGGCCGCGGATCAGCCGGCCCATCTGACGAAAATCGAACTTGCGGCATCGGTTGAACGCGACATCGTCGTCAGCCGTCTCGACGACAATGGCTATCGCGCCGTGGCAATTGACCGGCCGCTTACACGAAACTTTGCCTTCGCAAGGGGCGGTATCGAATCATCGCTCTACGTGGCAGCTGTCGATGCCAAGGTGCCGCTGCCGGTGCTCGCCGAACTGATTCAGATCTTCAGCTTTGACGTCGATTTCCAACGTGACATCCGGCGTGGCGACGGATTCTCGTTGCTATATGCCCGCTATTTGGATGAGTCGGGGGTGGCCGTCCGTAATGGCGAGATCGAGGTTGCGGCAATGACGCTTGGCCGCAAGGCGATGAAGTTCTACCGCTTTGAGACCGCCGATCGGCAAATCGACTACTACGACGCCAAGGGACGTAGCGCCAGAAAGGCGCTGCTGCGCACACCGGTCGATGGGGCGAGAATGTCCTCACGATACGGCATGCGCCGCCATCCGATCCTCGGCTACAACAAGATGCACCGTGGGCTCGACTTCGCTGCGCCCAGCGGAACGCCGGTATTTGCGGCCGGAGACGGCATCGTCGAGCGGGCCGGCCGCTATGGTGCCTATGGCAAGTATGTTCGCCTGCGCCACAACGGTACCTACAAGACGGCGTACGCGCATATGAGCCGCTACGGCAAGAACATCCGCGCCGGCCGCCGCGTCAAGCAGGGGCAGGTTATCGGCTACGTCGGCACAACGGGGCGCTCGACGGGGCCCCATCTGCACTATGAGGTTCTGCAGAACGGTGGCCGGGTAAATCCGCAGAAAATAAAGCTGCCGACAGGTCGCAAGCTCGCGGGAAAGGAGCTGGCGAAGTTCCGTGAAAAACTCCAGCTTCTCGAACAGCGGTATGCTGCCCTCGGATCGACGACGCAGCTCGCCGAATCGGCCGAGGCACGGTAGCCGGAAACGCCAAGCCGGCCGCGCCGGCCGATCCAACTTGCTGAAACGTCTGCCCACCCTCTAGGGTGAGCCATGTTTCCCCTGCAGACTGACATCAGAATCACTGACTCCGCGATCATCGTCACGACGCTGATCGTTTTGAACGTTGCGATCTTCCTGGCGGCCAGTGCGTTGGCGTCCCCGGAGACCTGGGCACACCGCTACGGCTTGGTTCCCGTGATCTTTACGAGTTGGTTGTTTGAAGGCGGTGCAGCGCCGCGCCTAACAACCTTCTTCACGCTCCTGACAAACCAGTTCATGCACGGTGGCTTCTGGCATCTTGCTATCAACGCCTGGGGACTGTGGTTGTTCGGCCGGCCGCTGGAGGACCGGCTTGGAGCAGGCCGGTTTCTAGCCCTCTATTTCCTAGCGGGAATTGTGGCGAATTTTGCGCATATCGCGGTGTTTCCGGAAAGCGGCGTCCCGATTATCGGCGCCTCCGGGGCCATTGCCGGCGTGATCGGCGCCTTTGTTGTGACATGGCCCGGCGCGCGCGTATTGCTCGCTGTACCAATACTATTGCGAACGGTTGCGTTGCCCACAGCCATCTTCGCGCTCATCTGGATCGGCCTGGATCTGCTGGCGGGCACCTTTAACCTGTTTTATCCGCAGCGCGGCGGCGACGGTATTGCGCATTGGGCTCATATCGGTGGCTTCATTGCGGGCCTGATCGCAATACTCATGCTGCGCAAAAGCTCGGTAAACGCTCTGCAAATCGGGACGTTGCGTGAGGCACAGTTGGATATCGGGCCATCGCTCGACCGTCACCAAAGGCATCCCCTACCCGCCCGCGAGACGGCACCCGCAGAAACCCGAAAGCCGGCGGCCTGGAAGGCATCGGACTTCCTCGACAACAAATCAGCGTCGCCGGCAGTGATCGAAGACGTCGCTAGCCTGGCGGACAGCTCAAGCGACGGCCCAACGAACATAGGTCCCTGGGGCCGGAAAGGTTCGGGCGGCCCATAGCGCGCGACAGCTTATGCAGCCGCGGCCTCTACAACCTCGCCATCGATGATAAGCCCATCCGGGCTGGCCGAGACCCGCACGACGTCACCATCGTTGATCTTGCCATCAAGAATCAAACTCGCCAGCGGGTTCTGCAGCGAGCGCTGAATGACGCGTCGCAATGGCCGTGCACCGTAGACCGGATCGTAACCGCGCTCGGCGAGCCAGCCGCGTGCCGCGTCGTCGAGTTCGATCACAATCTTGCGGTCCGCCAATAACTGCTGCAGCGCCGCGATCTGGATCTCGACAATGCGCGCCAAATGATCGCGGGCCAATTTGTTGAACAGCACGATCTCGTCGATTCGGTTGAGAAACTCTGGCCGGAACGAGGCGCGTACGACATCCATTACCTGGTCGCTGACGCGCTCGATAGGCTCGTCCTCGGGTTGGCTTGACAGTATCTCCGTACCGAGATTGGACGTCATGACGATAAGCACATTCCTGAAATCGACTGTCCGACCTAGCCCGTCGGTCAGCCGCCCGTCATCGAGAACCTGCAGCAAGACGTTGAAGACGTCCGGATGCGCCTTTTCGATCTCGTCGAACAGCACCACCTGGTAGGGCCGGCGGCGAACCGCCTCGGTCAGTGCGCCGCCCTCCTCGTAACCCACGTAGCCAGGGGGAGCGCCGATCAGCCGGGCGACCGAGTGCTTTTCCATATATTCGGACATATCGATACGCGCCATCGCCTGATCGTCGTCGAACAGGAATTCTGCGACTGCCTTTGTGAGCTCGGTCTTGCCGACGCCGGTCGCGCCCAGGAACAGGAACGATCCGATCGGCCGGCTGGGATCCTGCAAGCCGGCCCGGGCGCGCCGAACCGCATCGGATATCATGGAAATCGCATCGTCCTGGCCGACGACCCGCCGCCCGAGCGCCTCCTCCATATGCAGCAGCTTCTCGCGCTCGCCCGCCAGCATCTTGTCGACTGGAATGCCTGTCCAGCGCGAGACGACAGCCGCGATGTCGGCCTCGGTTACTTCCTCGTTCAGCATATGATCTTCGGAGACGGTCTCTGCTTCGGCGACCTGCTTTTCGAGCTCCGGAATAATGCCGTAGGCGAGCTCGCCAGCACGCGCGAGGTCACCTTCGCGCTGGCACTGCGCGAGTTCAAACCGAACCGCATCGAGCTCCTCCTTCAGCGCCTGGGCGACAGCCAGCTTCTCCTTTTCAGCACTCCAGCGTTCAGTGAGCTCGCCTGACTTGCCTTCGAGTTCCGCAAGCTCGGCTTCGAGCTTCTGCAGGCGCTCGCGCGACGCCTTGTCAGTTTCCTTCTTAAGCGCCTCGCGCTCGATCTTGAGCTGGATGATACGGCGGTCGAGTTCATCAATTTCCTCAGGCTTGGAGTCAACTTCCATGCGCAGCCGGCTCGCCGCCTCGTCCATCAAGTCGATCGCCTTGTCGGGCAGAAACCGGTCCGTAATGTACCGGTTGGAGAGCGTAGCCCCGGCGACGATGGCACCGTCGGTGATGCGAACACCATGATGCAGTTCGTATTTCTCCTTGAGGCCACGCAGAATTGAGACTGTGTCCTCGAGCGTCGGCTCGGCGACAAATACGGGCTGGAAGCGGCGTGCCAGAGCCGCGTCCTTCTCGACGTGTTTGCGATACTCGTCCAAGGTCGTCGCACCAACGCAATGAAGGTCGCCTCGCGCCAGCGCCGGCTTCAACATGTTCGACGCATCCATCGCGCCTTCCGCGGCCCCAGCGCCGATCAGCGTATGCAACTCGTCAATGAAGACAATAATCTCACCCTGTTCGGCGGCAATTTCCTGAAGCACGGCCTTCAGGCGCTCCTCAAACTCGCCGCGAAACTTCGACCCGGCAACCATCGCGCCGAGATCGAGCGACATCAGCCGCTTGCTCTTGAGAGATTCCGGGACATCGCCGTTGACGATCCTGAGCGCCAAGCCCTCGACGATCGCCGTTTTGCCGACACCCGGCTCGCCGATCAGCACCGGGTTGTTCTTGGTACGGCGCGACAGCACTTGGATGGTCCGCCTAATCTCCTCATCGCGTCCGATGACCGGGTCCAGACGGCCTTCGCGGGCGGCGGCCGTGAGATCGTGGGCGTATTTCTTCAGCGCATCATACTGATCTTCAGCAGTGGCGCTGTCTGCTCGGCGGCCTTTACGCATGTCGTCGATGGCCTTGCTCAGCGCTTGCGGCGTAACACCGCCATCCTTCAGCAAGGTTGCGGTTGCTGATCCTTCGGCCAATGCGAGCGCAAGAAGTATTCGCTCCGCCGTAACAAACTGGTCACCGGATTTTTCAGCCAACTGTTCGGCCTGCTCGAAAACCCTCGCAAACTCCGGCGCCGCATAGATCTGGCCAGCGCCCGAACCCTCGACGCGCGGCATTGAACCAAGAGCGGTGTCGACGGCGGCATAAATGGCGGACGGCTCACCTCCGGCAGCTTGCACCAGGCCACTAGCCATGCCTTCCGGATCATCTAACAGGACCTTGAGAATATGTTCCGGCCGCAGCTGCTGATGGCTCAGACGTGAGGCCAAGGTCTGCGCCGACTGCACAAACCCGCGCGTGCGCTCGGTATATCTTTCGAAATTCATGCTGCAATCCTTCTCCTCGTCTCCCTCGCATAGGCAAGACGGCTAAGACCGGGATTCAGAAACGGACCCTGGATCGGCATCCGTCTCCCGTATATGGCCATTCACATAGCTCGCACAAGGGGATAGCAGCGCATTCGAGGTCGATCCGTGATTACGCGACAGGTATACTTCCATGTCCGGATTCGCAGCTTCCCTGAAAACCCGAATCCGGCACGTCGAAATGGAATAGGCGCGGCCGGCCTATGATCTTCTACATATCTGGACTTGTTTCAGCGCCTCGACCTTCGCAAGGGTCGCTCAGGCGATAGGCGGAGCACAATGGCAGGCGCCATCCATCTGACTCGAACTCAGGCGCAGCAGGACCGACAGTTCTTCGGCATGGACGTTGCCGCAGATGGCTTTCTTGACGCGTTCCTCCGCTATTCGACGCAAGAGACGCTCTTTTGTTGTGCGCAGGAGGCAGCACAATTCGTTGACTTCAAGGAGCGCGCGTCACGATGGGGCGTAGAGCCCTCACGCTGCGTCTTCATCCCGCTTGATACCGCGGACCGGATTGCTAAGGCGGGGTGCCTCGTACTGCGCGACCCGAACATCGCGCCGTTCGCCCGGAACCGCCAACCGGCGCACGCACGCGGGTTCAGCGTTTGCGGCATAAGCCATAGCCTCTCCACTGAGTCCGTAATCGCCGCAATCGGTGACTGCATCGTTGATCCGGTGCAGCCCTGGGATGCCATAGTCTGCACGTCAAACACGGCAAGAACGACGATCGAAGCGATCTGGCAGGAATGGCACGATCATATCGAGGCGCGGTCGACGGACGATGCTGTTGACAGCACCCTGATCACAGCCCGGTCCCGCCGCAGCGGGCCACTCTGCCCGGTTGGCCTGCCGGTGATCCCACTCGGGATAGATACCGAGGATATTGCATCACGCGCCGATCAAGCGCTGCGGCAGCAACAGCGGCAGCAGCTGCGAATTCCAGACTCTGCCGTTCTGATATTAGCGCACGGCCGGCATAGCTATTTCTCCAAGGCTCATCCGCTACCATTGCTTCAGGCCGTCGAGCAAATTGCTCTCCGCGAGAAATGCCAAGTCCACCTCGCATTCTATGGCTACTTCCCAACCGAGCGGATCGGCGAAGAGTTTCGCGCCTTGGCAAACGACCTGTGCAGTAGAGCTACGATTCATTTCGTGGAGAACTCCGACCGGGATTTCTCAGACGGCTTATGGGCGGCGGCAGACATCTTCGTTTCGCTGGCCGACAACATACAGGAGACCTTCGGCCTGGCACCTGTCGAGGCAATGGTGTGTGGTTTGCCGGTCATCGCCTCGGACTGGAACGGCTACCGAGAGACCGTGCGCCATCAAACCGATGGATTCTTGATCCCGACCACGGCACCCGGTGCCGGCATGGGTGAGGAACTGGCGCAAAGGT
>CAZCVU010000094.1:0-3478 GCA_964501745.1 uncultured Flavobacteriales bacterium
CGCGGTCGGCATGGTGTTTCTGCCGCGCACCGAACTTGTCGCACAGGAGCGCTGCCGCACGTTAGTAGAGAGCGAAATTCTTCGCCTCGGGCATACCATCTATGGTTGGCGGCAGGTCCCAGTAAACGTCGAGGTGATCGGTGAAAAGGCCAACGCGACGCGGCCCGAGATTGAGCAAATCATGATCGAGAACGCGCGCGACGTGAGCGAGAGTCAGTTCGAGATTGACTTGTTTGCCATTCGCCGCCGCATCGAAAAGGCAGTCTTGGTGGAGAACATCAACGACTTCTACATCTGCTCGTTAAGTTGCCGCTCCGTCATCTACAAAGGCATGTTCTTGGCCGAGCAGCTAACGGCTTTCTACCCCGACCTGCTCGACGATCGATTCGTCTCCAACTTCGCGATCTATCATCAGCGATATTCGACCAATACGTTTCCGACGTGGCGACTCGCTCAGCCATTCCGCGTGATCGCACACAACGGTGAGATCAACACGTTGCTCGGCAATATCAACTGGATGAAAAGTCACGAAACCCGGATGGACGACACGCTCTTGCACGGTTATGTGGACGACATCAAACCGGTGATTCAGGGTGGCAGTTCGGATTCGGCGGCGCTTGATGCCGTGTTTGAGCTCTTGCTTCGCGGCCAGCGTGAATTGCCGGAAACGAAGCTTCTTCTGATCCCTGAGGCATGGGAGGAAGTTGACGTTCTACCGGCGGCACACCGCGATTTCTATGCCTACGCCAACTCGGTCATGGAGCCCTGGGACGGCCCGGCCGCAATCTGCGCCTTCGGCGGACGCTGGGCCCTGGCTGGCATGGATCGCAACGGCCTGCGGCCAATGCGATACGCCATTACCGGAGACGGTCTGTTGGTCGTCGGGTCGGAAACCGGAATGGTGCGTGTCGATCAGAGTGCGGTAGTGGAGAAGGGCCGCGTCGGCCCGGGACAGATGATTGCCGTCGATCTGGTTGACGGCAAGCTACTCCATGATCGCGAGCTCAAGGACCAGATTGCAGGATCGCGTCCCTATGGCGAGTGGACTGCAAAGATTACTCGGCTCGACGATCTGCTTCAGTCCGGACCCGGAGAGACAGGATCGCTAGGGGGAGAAGAGCTCAGGCGGCGTCAGATAGCTGTGGGCTGGACGATCGAGGATCTCGAACTGATCCTCCAGCCGATGGTGGAAGACGCGAAGGAGGCCATCGGATCGATGGGCGATGACACGCCGATGGCGGTTCTCTCCGATCGCTATCGCGGACTGCACCATTTCTTCCGTCAGAACTTTAGCCAGGTGACTAACCCACCCATCGATTCACTGCGTGAAAGGCGCGTGATGAGCCTTGTCACGCGGCTCGGCAACCTCGGCAATATCTTGGTGGAGGACGAGAGTCAGCTTGAGATTCTGCAGCTCGACTCACCCGTACTTTTGAACGGTGAGTTCGCGGCCCTGCGTCGCTACATGGGTGAGACGGCGGTTGAGATTGATTGCACGTTTCGCCCTGCCGATGGCGAGCATGCGTTGCGCGATGCGATCTACGGCGTCCAGGCGAGGGCTGAAGACGCGGTGAGGGAGGGCTGCACGCATCTTGTGCTGCACGACCAACTTACCGACGCTGAACGTGCGCCCATACCGATGATCCTCGCCACCGCGGCCGTTCACACCCACCTCGTGCAGTCGCAGTTGCGCACATTCACTTCGCTCAACGTGCGCTCGGCGGAATGCTTCGATGTTCACTATTTCGCAGTTTTGATCGGCGTTGGCGCGACGACCGTTAACGGCTACCTGGCACAGGAGTCAATTGCTGACCGGCAGGCGCGCGGCCTGTATTCCGGCCTGTCACTAGACGAGGCGCTTCATCGCTACAAGGCGGCGGTCGATGATGGCCTGCTCAAGATCATGTCGAAAATGGGCATCTCGGTCGTTGGTTCCTATCGCGGCGGCTACAACTTCGAGGCGGTCGGGCTTTCGCGCGCGCTCACGGCCGATTTCATGCCTGGCCTGCCAAGCCGGATTTCTGGCATTGGACTGACCGGCATTGAACGCAAAGTAAACGAACAGCACGCTCGGGCTTATGACGAGGATGTCATCTCGCTCCCCATCGGCGGCTTCTACCGCTATCGCCACCGCGGCGAATCGCACAACTGGGAGGCCGGCGTGATTCATACCCTGCAGGCCGCAGTCGCAACGGATTCCTATACGACGTTCCGCAGGTACTCGGATGCGCTGCAGGCATTGCCGCCAATAAACCTACGCGACCTGTTGGATTTCGAACCCAAAGAGGCACCGATCAGTCCCGATGACGTTGAGTCGATCACCGAAATTCGAAAGCGGTTTGTTACCGGCGCGATGAGCCATGGAGCTCTCTCGCGTGAAGCCCATGAAACGCTGGCAATTGCCATGAACCGGATCGGCGCCCAATCAGACTGCGGTGAGGGTGGTGAGGCGCCGGCACGCTTCAAGCCACGTGCCAATGGCGACAATGCCAATTCCTCGATCAAGCAAATAGCCTCGGGTCGGTTCGGCGTCACGGCGGAGTATCTCGCCAACTGCCGCGAGATCGAAATCAAGATCGCGCAGGGGGCGAAGCCGGGAGAGGGCGGCCAGCTTCCAGGCTTTAAGGTGACAGCGGAAATTGCCGATCTGAGGCATTCGACGGCGGGCGTCACACTGATCTCGCCACCGCCGCACCATGATATCTACTCGATCGAGGACTTGGCACAGCTGATCTATGATCTCAAGCAGATCAATCCCGATGCCCGAGTCTGCGTCAAGCTCGTTGCGCGTACCGGTATCGGCACAATCGCATCCGGCGTTGCCAAGGCGAAGGCCGACGTAATCATGATCTCCGGCTACTCCGGCGGCACCGGCGCCAGTCCGCAGACATCCATCAAGTATGCGGGACTTCCCTGGGAAATCGGGCTCTCTGAGGTGCATCAGGTCCTGACGCTCAATCGCCTGCGCCATACTGTCCGATTGCGGGTCGACGGTGGCATCAAGACGGGCCGCGACGTGGTAATTGCGGCGCTGTTGGGGGCGGAGGAATTCGGTGTCGGCACCGCCTCCCTGGTCGCTATGGGCTGCATATTGGTTCGCCAATGCCATTCCAATACCTGCCCTGTCGGTGTCTGTACCCAGGACCAGGCACTTCGTAAGAAGTTCTCGGGGACGCCTGAGAAAGTGGTGAACCTGTTCAGTTTCATGGCCGAAGAAGTGCGCGATATCCTGGCTGATCTCGGCGCGCGCTCGCTTAACGAAATTATCGGCCGGACGGAAATCCTGGGTCAGGTAAGCCGCGGGTCATCCCATCTCGATGACCTCGACCTGAATCCGCTTCTCGCGCAAGCGGACTCCGGTGGATTCTCGCGCTACTGCACCGTCGAGGGTCGTAATGAGGTGCCGGAATCGTTGGACGCGCTGATGATCGAAGATGCAAGCGCGCTGTTTTCCGACGGCGAGAAGATGCAACTGCAA
>CAZCVU010000094.1:3488-8151 GCA_964501745.1 uncultured Flavobacteriales bacterium
ACGCAGCGAGCGATTGGCGCCAAGCTATCGGCCTTGATCACACGGCGCTTCGGTATGCATGGACTTACTCCCGATCACGTAACTGTCCGCCTGCGAGGTTCCGCCGGCCAGTCTCTGGGTGCATTCGCAGTCCAGGGCCTCAAGCTTGAGGTGCTTGGCGATGCCAACGACTACGTCGGCAAAGGCTTGTCCGGCGCAACGATTGTAGTGCGGCCGCCTACCTCCGCCCGCCTGGTGTCGAATGAAAACGTTATCCTGGGCAACACAGTGCTCTACGGTGCGACCGCCGGGAAGCTCTTCGCGGCCGGTCAGGTTGGTGAACGTTTCTCCGTCCGCAACTCGGGGGCGTTCGCAGTCGTAGAGGGTTGTGGCTCAAACGGGTGCGAATACATGACAGGTGGTACGGCTGTGATTTTGGGCCCGGTCGGCGACAATTTTGCAGCCGGCATGACCGGCGGCATGGCCTTTATCTATGATTGGGACGGTGAATTCGAACGCAGATTGAACATGGACACGGTGGTCTGTCAGCGCATCGAAACCTATTACTGGGAGGTACATTGCCGCGACCTGATCGCCGAACATGCCCGCGAGACTCAATCGAGCTGGGTCCAGCGTCTCATTGCCAACTGGGATTTCGAATTGGCGAAATTCTGGCAGGTGATACCGAAGGAAATGGTAGGCCGGCTTGAGCATCCTGCGACCATTTCAGAATCCGGAGCCGAGCGTCGGGCCTAATCAGCGTGCGAGATCGGAAGGCTTCGCCTAGCTCCATATTCGTGTTGCGCGCCCACCGCAATCAGCGCTGTCCGAATTCGCCGCCGATAGTCTAGGATGCGCGGCCATGAGCCAAGCACATACAGATCTGGTTTCCAGTGACCGTCCTGCGGCATTCCGGGTGCTGGCGTTTTCCTCGATAGGACACGCCTACGCACATCTCTTCATGGTGCTCTATCCGACGGTCGTTCTGGCGCTTGAAGCCGAATTCGCCATGACTTACGGCGAACTCATAGCTTTGGCGCTTGGTGGCTATGTCCTGTTCGGCGCGGCAGCGCTCCCAGCCGGCTGGCTCGGTGACCGGTGGAGCGCGAGGGGTATGATCGCGACCATGTTTCTTGGGCTGGGCGTTGCCTCGGTAGCGACCGGGTTCGCTTCGTCGCCGTTGCAGATTGCGCTCGGGCTCGGGGCCATTGGCATGTTCGCCGCGATCTATCACCCCGTCGGCATCGCGATCGTCGTGCGCTACGCGGTCCGGCGCGGGCAAGCGCTTGGCGTCAACGGTATTTTCGGCGGTATTGGCGTGGCGCTCGGCGCGCTCACCGCCGGTGTGCTGACCGACTTAGTGAGTTGGCGGGCGGCCTTCATCGTTCCAGGCGCCGTAAGTTTTTTAACCGGGCTCGCGTTTCTCGCCTATGTGCCGAAGGTGGTTCAGGCCGAGGCGGTCGACGACGCTGCAGGCGGACGCCCCGCGTCGGAGGTCAAGCGTACCGACGTGCTGCCGGTCCTCAGCCTCATCATTCTTGCCTCGGTCTGCGCGGGATTGATCTATCAATCGGCATCCGTTGGGATGCCAAAGATCTTCGCCACCCGTCTCTCTTTTCTTGACGGTGCGATACTGGGCGTTGGCGGCCTCGTCTCGCTGGTCTACCTGATCGGCGCCGCGGGTCAGTTGGCCGGTGGCTGGTTCGCGGATCGATACCCGTTGCGACGTGTTTTCGCACTTACCTTCATGCTCCACATCCCGCTGTTGGTTCTCGCCGCGGGGGCAGGGAATTGGGCGATGCTTTTCCTTGCGCTCTGTATCGTGACCTTGGGGTCGTCGGTGCAACCGGTCGCGGACAGCCTTGTTGCGACCCATGTGCCACCGCGCTGGCATGCGACGGCTTTCGGCGCGCGCTTTGTCGCCTCACTGGGTGTAAGCGCCTGCAGCATCCCGCTCGTCGGCCTGATCTTCGACGCAACCGGCGGGTTTGTCTGGTTGTTTGTCGTGATGAGCGTGCTCGCGATCGTCGCTACCCTAGTGGCGTTGCTGCTACCGCACGAACGCGACGCGGCGACCCGCGCCATAGCGCCAATTTCACCTGCCGTGGCGGCGGCCGATGGACCGATCTAGGTAGTCCGTCGGGCTTGCCGGCGGCTGGGCGCTGAATCTTTCCGATCCGCGTCAACCCCGTGTAGATTGGCGCCACCATGCGAACACTTCACCACCTTTGGCTTTCGCCGACCTGCCGCAAGGTCCGGATCGTGCTTGCGGAAAAGGGGCTCGAGTTCGACATGAAGGTGGAAAAGACTTGGGAACGCCGTCGCGAGTTTCTGGCGCTCGACCCTGCCGGCGAGGTGCCGGTATTGGTCGAAGAGGATGGCATGGTGATCGCCGATGCGGTTGCCATCGTCGAGTATCTAGACGAATGCTATGCCGAACCGGCTTTGCTCGGTCGCGGTCCTGGCACGCGCGCCGAGGTGCGGCGCCTCAGCCAATGGTTTGACCGCAAGTTCAATAGCGAAGTGACGGAAAACCTGGTTGGCGAAAAAATCACGAAGCGATTTCTTGGCCTTGGCGAACCGGACTCAACCGCGATCCGTGCCGGCAGCGCCAACATCCATTTCCATCTCGAGTACATTGGCTGGCTTACCGAACGCCATCGCTGGCTTGCCAGCGATGATCTATCGCTTGCTGACATATCTGCAGCCGCCCATCTGTCGGCGATCGACTATCTGGGCGATGTCCCTTGGGCCGATCACGCGCCGGCCAAGGACTGGTACGCGCGAATCAAGTCCCGCCCCAGTTTCCGCGCCATATTGGGCGATCACATACCTGGCTGCCCGCCACCACCCCATTACGCCGATCTCGACTTCTGACGACGGGTTTAGCGGATTTTGACGTCCAGTTTTTCAAGATTTCGGCGTGCGGCCTCGGCGGCGCGGGTCCCGCCGTGCAGACGCGCCAGCGTCAGCCAGTCTTGGCGCGCGCCCTCATCGTCGCCCATAAGGCGGCGGATGATGCCTCGTTCGAGAAGGGCTTCCGGATGGTTTGGCGAGAGTGCAAGCGCGGCTTCCGCGTCTTCCAGGGCGAGCGGCAATGCATCGACGAAGCGGTAGGCGCTTGCCCGCAGCACCAGACCAAAGGTCGGTTCCGGTCCCCCCTCGGCAAGCTGCTGCATCAGTTCGACGGCCATGTTCAGGTCGTCTATAGCTTCCCAATAGTGGTTGGCCTGGGCGAGTGTAATAGCGCGATCGACTAGGATTTCGGCAAACGCCCGGCTGTCCGCCTGCGCAAGCTTCAGCGCCTCCGTCTGGACGGTGAAGGCTCGATCTAGATTGCCGGCTCTGAGCCAGGCCTGGCCTGCCTGTGCGAGGACTTCGGCACGCATCGCAGCTGGTGTACCGACCGCCATCGCCGGCGCAAGAGCCTCAAGCCGGCGTGCGCCCTCTTCGAAATGCTCCATACCGATCAGCGCAACGGCGATACAGTGGAGTGCGCCCTCGCCGCCGCCATTGTCCTGCCAGGCGAGCCCGGCTTCGAAAGCCTGCTCGGCATCAATCGCGGCCAGCCTAAGGCAGGCCTCATACTGCCGAGCCTTGTCGATGTTCTGCGACGAAAGGCGCTCGGTTGGCGGCGATACAAGACAGCACAGCGTCAACAGAGCGATTCGAACTGATCCAGCCACAAGCTTGCTCCTGGCATCCGCGCCTCCTAGAGTCATCCATGCCAGCGGTTTCTGGCAAGTCCGTTGATCGTCAGAGTTGCCGTGCGCCGGTGATTATTTATGAGCCCCGCTGACAATAACCACCGATTGTTCTGCTTCGGATTGGGCTACGTCGCCACGGCTTTGGCACAGGCGGTCATGCCGGACGGCTGGCGATGTGCCGGCACGAGCCGCAGCGAGGCGGACTGCCAGCAACTCGAGGCCCTTGGCATCGCCGCCTTCCGACTGGATCGAGATCGCCCACTGCCCGGTTGCGCCGCTTTACTCGCTGATGCCAGCCATATTCTCGTGTCGGTTCCGCCGGATGCCGCAGGCGACACGGTGCTCGACCTCCACGGCGAAGATATTGCAAAACACGGCGCCGCCGAGTGGGTCGGCTATCTGTCGACGACCGGCGTCTACGGAAACCGGGACGGTGAATGGGTCGACGAAACCACGCCGCTCCGCCCGGCCAGCGATCGTGGACGTCGCCGCATGGCGGCAGAGGCGCAGTGGCTGGCACTGGGACGCAGCGCCGGCTTGCCGGTGCATGTGTTCCGGCTTGGCGGCATCTACGGTCCTGGCCGCAACCCCATTGACCAGCTTCGCGCCGGGACGGCCCGCCGCATCCACAAGAAGGGGCAGGTCTTCGGTCGCATCCATGTCGACGACATCGTCGCCACGCTGTGTGCCTCGTTCGCGCAGCCGAATCCGGGGGCAATATATAATCTGACGGATGACGAGCCTGCACCATCCGATGAAGTGGTCGAATTTGCGGCCCAGCTAATGAGCCTGCAGCCGCCGCCACTTGAGCCCTTCGATAAGGCTGAGCTATCGGCGATGGCGCGCAGCTTCTATGCAGAAAACAAACGGGTGTCGAACAGCCGGATCAAGGATGAGTTAGGCGTTGCTCTTAAGTATCCGAACTATCGCGCGGGGCTTCGGGCACTGTTGTAGCTCGTGAGATGACATCGGCAGTG
>CAZCVU010000095.1:0-8145 GCA_964501745.1 uncultured Flavobacteriales bacterium
GAGTTGCTCGGCACCCTGCTCGCCGAGAATTGTACGGCTGTCGATCCGCGAGGTGACTTGAAAGCCGATACGTGTCGGAAAGTTCGCTTTGATGGTTCCTGTTACGACATCGACCGAGGGTCTCTGGGTTGCCATAATGATGTGAATGCCGGCCGCTCTGGCCATCTGCGATAGCCGTTGAATTGCCGATTCGATGTCCTTGCCGGCAACCAGCATAAGATCAGCCATCTCGTCGACAACGACGACAATGTAGGGCAGCGGCTCAGCCTCCAGCGGCTCGTTCTCAAAGATCGGCCGTCCGGTTTCGGAATCGAAGCCGGTCTGTACCTTGCGCATCAGAATCTCGCCCTTGGCGCGGGCGCGCGTGACGCGCTTGTTGTAGCCCTCGACGTGACGCACACCGAGTTTTGACATCGCGCGGTAGCGTTGCTCCATCTCGCGCACCGTCCATTTCAGAGCGACGATGGCCTTGCGAGGTTCGGTGACCACTGGAGTGATTAGATGCGGAATGTCGTCGTAGACCGCGAGCTCCAACATTTTCGGGTCGATCATTATGAACTTGCAGTCCTCCGGCGACAGCCGGAACAGCAGTGACAGCACCATTGCGTTCAGCCCCACCGACTTGCCGGATCCGGTCGTGCCTGCGACCAAGAGGTGTGGCATGCGCTCGAGATCGGCGATCACCGGTGCGCCGCCGATGTCCTTGCCGAGGACGAGCGGTAGTTTCGCGCTCGACCTTTCATACGCCTGACTGCCCAGAAGTTCGCGCAGGTAGACGGTCTCACGGTTGCTGTTCGGCAGCTCAATGCCGATCACGTTGCGCCCGGGAATGACGGCGATGCGGACTGATACAGCGCTCATCGAGCGCGCGATATCGTCGGAAAGCCCTATCACGCGGCTGGTCTTGGTTCCCGGCGCCGGCGCGAGTTCATAGAGCGTCACGACCGGACCCGGCCGCACCTTTACGATCTCGCCCTGTACGCCAAAGTCGTCGAGCACTTGCTCGAGTAACCGTGCATTCTGCTGCAGCCCCTCTTCATTCACTTCCAGGTCCCGGCGTTCGTCTGCCGGAAGTTCGTCCAGGAGATTGAGCGGCGGTATCTGGTAGTCCTCGCCTGCGGGGCCGAGATCCAGGCTGCGCTGACGGGCCGCAATCGATCGTTTGCTGGGTGCAGCTTTGGACTTCTTCGGCTCGACCAGACCGCCCCGCGCCGCTGCTTGCTGCCCCTTCACGCCGTCCCTGGCGGGTTGCGGCGGGGCTGGATCCAAGGTCGGTTCGACGCGCCCGCGGACGTCAACGAAGCGCCGCGCGGCGGCTGTCGCAGCTTGTCCCAGGTTCCGACCCGCTTCACGGGTATTCGTTGCGGCGCGCCAAAGGTATGCGGTGGATACCATGATGCGCCGGGCTCCGGTGCGCCACTCGGCCCAGGTGAAGGCGAGCAGGTAGAGGGTGAGCGACAGCGTCACAACGCCGGCGACCGCTGCAATCAAGCGCGGGTCGGGCCATAGGCCGATGCCGACGAGTAATTCGGCAGCACCGGAAAATGCCAGTCGCCCAACGAACCCGCCCAGTCCGGCTTCAATCGGCCATGCGAGCGCGGTCCAGGCAGTGCCTAGCGCCGCGAGTGCGAGCGCGCACGACAAAAGGCCCAACGGCAATATGGCTAATCTCAACCACACTGTGCGTAAGCTATGAACCGTCAGAATTCGCCAGCCCCAGGCCGCCATCACAACAACGGCAAGAACCGTCGAGAGCCCCAACGATTGCAGCAGCAAATCGCTCGCCACCGCGCCGGCTTGCGCCAGCAAGTTCATGGGAGACTCCCCAGACGCCGTATTAAGCGACGGATCAGACGGATGGTAGGTCGCCAGTGCTGCAAACAAGGCGATGGCAAGCGCCAACAGCAGGACGCCGCCAGTTTCGATCGCCCGCCGTCGCAGGAAGGGGCCGACGCCTGTAGGTAGGAAGGTGTTCTTTTCGGTGGCGGCCATCGACTTAGTTCAGCACCCGTGCAATTCGTGCAAGAGCGTCTTCGGTGGTGGCTGCATCGTCCACCAAGGCCAAACGAATGTAAGACTGCCCCGGATTGGCGGCGCTGCCCTTCTCGGGCCTCGCCATGAATGCGCCGGGAAGGGTCTTTACCGCCGCCTCACGCCAGAGACGCTGTGTGACCTCCTCACCGTCGCCGACGTCAAGCCAGAGATAGAAGCCACCGGGCGGTTTGTAGAAGTTGGTGTGATTACCGAGTATCCGCTCTGCCAGCTCGAACAGCGTCGTATAATGGTCGCGGTTGGCCGTGACATGAGCCTCATCTCGCCACAAGGCGGCTGACGCCGCCTGAATGGGACCGGGTACCTGTGGTCCGCCCAAATTGCGTAGTACAGCAAATGAAGCTATCAGGTCCGGATCGCCGGCGACGAAGCCCGAACGCAATCCCGGCGCGCTCGACCGTTTGGAGAGTGAGTGAAAGACCAGGACATGGTCGGGCGGTTTACCATCCGCCGCACATGCTTCAAGGGCGCCTGCCGGCGCCTGGCCGCGGTAGATCTCCGAATAACATTCGTCGACCGCCAACAGAAAGCCGTAGCGGCGGGCGAGCGACGCCATCTCCTTAAGGTAGTCGAGCGAGGCGACGGCACCTTGCGGGTTGCCTGGCGTGCAGAGATAGGCGATTGCGACGCGCTCGAGCAGAGTGCTGGGAAGCGCACTGAAATCCGGAAGAAATCCGGTGCTCGATGTTGCCGCAACCGGGACCGGCTCAGCGCCGGCCATCAGCGCTGCCGCGTAATAGACGTGATACATCGGGTTCGGCATCAGCGCTACCGGGCGGCGACCTCCCGGCCATTGCTCGGGGTCGGGTGTCACCAGTTGCGCCGCCATATACAGTGCCTCGCGCGTTCCCGATACCGGTAACAACTGCCGGTCGGCGTCGATGTAGCCATGGGGCAGGTCGTATCGACGGTTTAGCCAAACTGCCGCCGCCTCACGAAACTCGTCCGTCCCCCGGATCGATGGATATTTCGACCAAAGGTCGTCGCTCTCGGCTATTACGCGTGCCACCAACGATGGCGTCGGCAAACGCGGCTCGCCGATCTGCATCATCAGCGGCCGCAGACCTGATGCCGGCTCAATCCCTTCCAAAAGGGCGCCAAGGCGCGTGAAGGGGCTCTCGGCGAGCTGTGCGAGGCGGGCGTTATCCATGGACGGGCAAGTCGGCCTTGTGACGTGTCCTCTCTCCCATTGCTGCCGCTCGACACGAGCGCGCAGTTGGTACAAAACGGAAACTTGTGCAGCGGATAGTAGCCCTTGCACAAGCTCGACTCAAGAAATTCGGCACGTACTACCACAAAATATCGCGCGTACATTTAGCGAAAGTACCAGTAATTGATGACTTACCGCTTGCCGTGGAAATCATACCCAGGGTCGCGCAGGAGCCTGCATTACCGACTCCCGTGCCTGCCCAGCTCGTGCTAAATGTCGCCGGGAAGCAACTGGGGAGTGCCAATCATGGCAAGTGAGTCAGCTGAAGATACGGTCGCCCAACTCGAGGCGCGGGTCGCAAAGCTCGAGCGGCTGGCGCCTCATCACCGGGCCCACATCAATGCGCTCGAAGCGCTGTTGCTGCAGGTTCTGCCGCGGGCGGGCGTGGACGATGCTTCTCTCAGGCTGGCGTTGTCGGCGCTGTTGCCCGACCATCCGGAGGCCGAACAGGGTGCGGCGGACCGTGCCGCCGTGCTGTTGGATATTCATCGGGCGAGCGACGCCTAGCCGCCAGGCAGAGTACGGAGATAGTAAGGCAGAGGCTTTTATATGGCGATAAAACCCGCCGTCTTGAAAGCGGCTATGGATGCTGACGTGCTTATTGTCGGCGGTGGCTTTGTCGGTCTCACGCTCGCCGTTGCGCTGGCTGGAAAGGGGCTTTCGGTTGCAGTCGTTGACCGCGTCACGACCGAGGTCCAGCAACGTAGCCGATATGACGGCCGCGCCTCGGCGATTGCGCTCGGGTCGTGGCGGGTATTCGAGGCTATTGGGGTTGGTGAGCGGCTCCGGCGCAATGCACAACCGATCCTAGATATCCGGGTAGCCGACGGTCGAGTTTCGCAAGGAGTTTCTCCGCTATTCCTGCATTTCGATCACCGCGAGATAGGCGAAGCCCCGTTCGGATACATGATTGAAAACCGGGTCACCCGGCACGCGCTATTCGAAGCCACGTTGTCACTCGATACCTTGCGGATGTTGGCGCCGAACGCGATCAACGAGGTGACGCGGGATGCGTCCGGTGTGGTTGCCGTGCTTGATGACGGTCGCCGGATCGCCGCGCGCCTGCTTGTTGCCGCTGACGGGCGGGGGTCTGCGACGCGGGCAAGCGCCGGAATTCGGGTGCGCGAAATGCGTTACGCGCAGACCGCAATCGTCGCCACTGTGAGGCATCAGCGGGCGCACAAAGGCGTAGCGGTCGAGCAATTTCTGCCGTCGGGGCCATTCGCGATGTTGCCAATGACCATGAACCGGTCGAACATCGTCTGGACCGAGAGCAGCAAGTTGGCGACCTCCTATTCTGCGCTTTCAGACGCCGCGTTCTGCGATGAGCTTGGGCGGCGATTTGGCGACTGGCTCGGCGGAATCGAGCTCGAAGGTCCGCGTTTCTCATATCCACTGGGGCTCATGCAAGCTGAACGCTACACGGCACGGCGCCTCGCATTGGCCGGTGACGCAGCGCATGTGATCCATCCAATCGCTGGGCAAGGGCTCAACCTCGGGCTGCGCGATGCTGCGGCACTCGCGGAGATTGTTGTCTACAGTCACCGGCTCGGCCTCGATGTCGGTGATTCGCCCCTATTAGAACGCTACGAGCGTTGGCGGCGGTTTGACAACACCGTGCTCGCACTAGCGACGGATGGGCTTAATCGCCTTTTCTCGAACGATTTCGGGCCCTTGCGAGTCATGCGCGATGTCGGGTTGGCGGCCGTCGGCAGGATTCCACCGTTGCGGCAGCTGTTTATGCGTCAGGCCATGGGAGTTCTTGGAACCCTACCGCGCCTGGTGCGTGGCGAACCGCTTTAACGGGAAATCGCCAGGCGTCAAGGATCGCGGCTGAGCCCGCGCTGTTCCAGCGCTTGCAGATAGGTTTGCCAAACTATCTCGCGGTTGGCGCCGAGTTGGTGAAGGTAGGTCCAGGTAAAGATGCCGGTTTCGTGCATATCGTCGAAATGAATACAGATCGCATAATGTCCGACCGGTTCGACGCTGATGATGCCGACATGACGCCTCCCGGAGACGATCTTCTTTTCACTCGGTGAGTGACCCTGGACCTCGGCAGACGGGCTCTCGACACGGAGCAATTCGGCCGGCAGCGCGAAGCTCGATCCGTCGTCAAAGTCGATTTCCAGGATCTTTTCGTCCTTCTTGAGACGGATTTCCGTGGGCCAGCGTTCGCTGCCAACCGTGTCGCTGGTTGCGCCTTTTGCCAAGCCGCCGATCACGCACCGCCCTCGTCGAGCTTACGTGCCTCGTCGACGAGCATGATGGGAATACCATCGCGAATGGGATAGGCCAGGTTCGCCTGTTCGCTGACAAGTTCCTGCTTATCCGCATCGTACCGCAATGGGCCCTTGGTCAACGGGCAAACGAGAATCTCGAGCAGCTTCGGATCAACGCCAGACTTGTTTTTTGCCAATGCCGGTCTCCTTTTCCTGCTTCGCCGCCAGCCAGGCGCCTCTATTGCTGCGCAGCGTCGTCGCTTGCTGTACTCATGATCGCCATCTCGACAAGCGCGATTAGGGTTTCCGCGCGTCTTCTTAGATCCTCGGCCTCCAGGAGCGCTTGCTTTTCAGGCGGTTCGAACGGGCAAACCATAGCAACCATGTTGATCAGCCGCTCGTCTTCCGCTTCGCGAACGCTGTCCCAGTCAACCTCGATACCATGAAGCTCGAAAAAGCCGCGTAGACCAGACAAAAGCCGATCGCGGTCAATTTCGCAAGGTTCAGGCTGATCCAGATCCTGTCGGTAGCGGGTCCACTCCGGGACGACCGTCCGATAACTATGGCTCAAAGGTAATTCGTCGCGGACATCGAAGCGGCTGCACCCCAGCAAGGTAATGAGAAGGCGGCCGTCTTCGGTTTCTTCGAAATTGACAATGCGGCCAGCACAACCGGTTCTATAGACGCTCGGGCTGGTGTCGCGCGCGGATGGATCTTTAGGTTGCAGCATGCCGATCATGCGGGCACCGCCCATCGAGTCCGAGACCATGGCTAGGTAGCGAGGCTCGAAAATATTGAGAGGCAGGCGTCCCCGCGGCAGAAGCAAGACGCCGGGCAGCGGAAAAATTGGCAGCGACCCGGGCAAGTCATCGAACGATGGGTTGAATGCATTCACGAGAACAGCAGCGACGAAAGCCGTCTACGCGCGTCAACGGTGGTCGGGTGTGCCAATCCCAAGGCCTCGAAGATCTTCAGAAGCTGCTTGCGCGGGGCTTCGTCGTTCCACATGCGGTCGCGCTGAACCAGCACCAGCAGTTCATCGATCGCCTCTTCGGTTTGGTTTGCCGCATAGAGGGCGAGGGCGAGATCGAACCGGGCCTGATGGTCGTCGGGATTTCCGGCAAGCTTTGCCTGAAGTTCCGGTAGTTGGCCGCTTGTCGCGTCGGCGTCCTTGGCAAGGTCCAGGGCGGCGCGAACGGCGCTGATCTCCGCATGCTGAGCGACTTCCGGCAGCAGCGCGTCGATGTGCTCGCGGGCCTGTTCGTTCTGCCCCGTTGCCATGTAAAACCGTGCCAGACCAGCGTTGGCGCCGGGGTTGTCGGGTTCGACCTTCAGGACCTCCGCATATAATTGTCCCGCCGTCGTCGTGTCACCGGACTCGAGTGCCGCCACAGCCTGTTCAAGCGCCTGATCGGCAGGCGATGGGCCAATACTCCCGCCTGCGGCCGCAACTACCCGCTCAACGAAGGATTTGACCTGGCTCTCCGGTAAGGCGCCAACGAAGCCATCCACCGGACGCCCACCAAAAAACGCGAACACCGCTGGGATTGACTGCACCCTGAGCTGCTGCGCGATTTCCGGGCTCTGGTCGATGTCGATTTTAACCAAAAGTACGGCACCGTTCGCGGCCTTGACGGCTTTCTCCAATGCCGGACCGAGCTGTTTGCACGGCCCGCACCACGGTGCCCAAAAGTCAACGATGACAGGCGTCTTGACGCTCGCTTCGAGCACGTCAGCAGTAAATGTCTGGATGGTGGCGTCCTTGACCAGGGAGCCGTTGGCCGGCGTCATTTCGCCGATAATCTGATCCGCCATGATCCTGCCCGTACCCCTAAACTCAACCGTTAGAAATATTCGCGACGCGGGTATGTGTTGATATCGTCGTATTTCGCCGGCGCGCCAATCCGTGGGCGAAATCTCCCGTTCGCCTCCATAGATGGACGATTCCCATTGCTAGTGCAAGGGGCAGGGACGACGGGTGGCACGAAGCCGACCGAACATCTCCCGAGGCAATCAGTCTGGAGTGTCGAAATCTAGAATGATCGGCGAATGCGCTTCGGCCTCGGCAAACGCAAGCAAGGCTTGCGAGGTTATCGCCGTCGTCATGTCGTTGCGTAACGGATGTGCATTTACCGGATCGCGGTGCAGGACCTCCTGGTCTAGGACAAAGGTAACTCGGCCATCGGGATCGTTGATGACGGCAAATGGCGTCACCGCCCCGGGCTCGACGCCAAGCGCCTGCATCAACAATTCGGGACTGCCGAACGACAGGTTGCCCTGCGCGCCGAGCTTGTGCCGCAACGCCTTGAGGTTCACCTCGCGCTCCTCCTCGACGGTGACCAGCCACATCCGACGCTTCTTGTCGCGCAGGAACAGGTTTTTTATGTGGCTGCCCTCGAGCTTGCCGCGTTCCGCCTTTGATTGTTCGACCGTAAAAAGCGGCGCGTGCTGATAGGTCTTGTGGACGATGCCGAGCTCGTCAAGACGGTTGAGCAGATCGTCCGCTGATTTTGTCTGATATCCGGACATCGAGCCGATAGATAACCTCTACTAGCGCCGACCGGCAACAAATTCAGCTCGACATGTTGTCGCCGTAGCGTTGAGTCGAGGCCGCCGCGCTGCGATCCTTACCTGCGCTATGCAATGCCGCAGGCATTGATTACA
>CAZCVU010000096.1:0-1828 GCA_964501745.1 uncultured Flavobacteriales bacterium
GACGACCTGGTGACAAAGGGCACATCGGAACCCTATCGCATGTTTACCTCGCGGGCCGAATACCGCCTGCGACTCAGGGCCGACAACGCGGACCAGCGGCTGACGGAGGCAGGTATCGCGGCTGGATGCATATCCTCGCGGCGGGCCAAAGCATGGTCGATAAGGAATGTTCAGCTCCAGGAAGGCAAAGCTATGGCGCAGGCGTTACACGCCAGCCCTGATGCGCTGCGCAAACAAGGATTTGCCGTCAACCGAGACGGTGTTCGCCGCAGTGTCGCCGACCTCCTTGCCTATCCTGGAATTGACGTCGTTCGATTGGCGGCGCACTGGCCGCAACTCGCCGAACTTCCGCCATGGGTTGCTGAGCAACTGGAAATCGACGCGCGGTACTCGGGCTATCTGCAGCGTCAAGAGGCCGACATTCGGGCGTTTCGACGCGATGAAACGCTTCGGCTCCCAGCCGATCTCGACTATGACATGGTTGGTGGGCTTTCGAACGAGGTCCGGCAGAAACTAACCGTCGCGCGACCGGCAACGCTGGGCGCGGCCGAACGCATTTCCGGTATCACGCCGGCGGCGATGGTTGCGCTCTTGCGATATGTGCGGCTAGGTACCAAGGCCCCCGCCAGAGTGGCGCCGCCGGACAATGTCGACCAACGAACGTGACGCCACAGGAGTTCGCAGACACCGCCAATGTTTCACGTGAAACGCTGGCGCGTCTTTCTGTCTACGCCGACCTCCTCGAAACTTGGCAGGACGCGGTGAACCTTATCGGCCGCCGGACGCTAAATGACCTTTGGCGGCGACATATGCTCGATTCGGCGCAGCTTTTTCGATTGCTGCCCACCCCTCGATGCCGCTTGGTCGATCTCGGTAGCGGAGCTGGATTCCCCGGCCTGGTTCTCGCAATCATGGGTGTCTCCGATGTCGAGTTGATTGAAGCGAACGCGCGAAAATGCGCCTTTCTCACCGAGGTAGCGAGACTTACCAAAACCCGGGTGGTGATCCATAATGCGCGAGTCGAGGCAACGAATTTAGCAGGGACGGCGGATGTCATCACTGCTCGCGCCCTCGCACCGTTACCGAAACTGCTGAGCTATGCCGAGCGGTTTATCGGGCCAAACACGACCTGCTTATTTCTTAAAGGTCGCCGACTGCATCAGGAATTGACCGCTGCGAAAAAAACGTGGAAAATGGGCATAACAACTATTCCCAGCCTGTCAGACGCAGGCGGAACTGTTCTTTGCTTGAAGGCTCTCGCTCGCGACCATGACGCTATTGATGCCAATCGGGTCTGAGGTAAGACCAGCCATCTCATCGCAGCCACGCATTATTGCCATCGCCAACCAAAAGGGCGGAGTTGGCAAGTCCACTACTGCGGTCAATTTGGGAACTGCTCTTGCTGCCGTCGAAAAGAAGGTGTTGATCGTCGATATCGATCCGCAGGGAAATGCGACGACGGGCCTGGGGGTCGAGCGCCGTCCAGGGCTGCTTTCGGTTTACGAAGTACTGATCAACGACCTCCCTCTCATGGATGCAGCGGTCAGTACATCTATTCCTGGGCTGGCTGTCGCCCCCTCCTCAGTCGACCTAGTTGGGGCCGAGCTTGAACTAATCGACATGGAGGCGCGCGCGTTTCGTCTGAAGCAAGCATTCGAACGTGTTGACGATGCATTTGATTATGTCCTGATCGATTGCCCGCCGGCGCTGGGGCTACTGACCCTCAACGCATTATCAGCCGCGCACGCCGTTTTGGTCCCACTGCAGTGTGAATACTATGCGCTGGAAGGCTTGAGTCAGCTCGTGAAGACCATCGAGCGCGTCAAAC
>CAZCVU010000096.1:1838-8143 GCA_964501745.1 uncultured Flavobacteriales bacterium
GTGTAGTTTTGACTATGTTCGATAGGAGAAACAATCTATGCAGTATGGTAGCTAATGATGTTCGCAACCATTTTGGCGACAAGGTCTATGATACGGTTATTCCGCGCAACGTCCGCGTATCCGAGGCTCCGTCGCATGGCAAACCGGTGCTGGTCTATGATTTGGCATGCGCCGGCAGTCGGGCCTACATGCATCTCGCGAGCGAGGTCCTGAAGCGCGAGCGCGGGTTGTCAGCATAAATGGCGGCCGCTGACGACGGCCGGCGCCGAAATCTGGGGCGGGGATTGTCCGCATTGCTCGGCGATGAAAACGAGGACTACGCGTCGCTTGACCGGCTGCGGCTGGCGAAGATGGTCCCGGTCGAGTTTCTCCATCCCTGTAGTCTGCAACCACGCAAGCATTTTGACGATGAGGCCTTTGCCTCGCTTGTCGCCTCGGTGCGAGAAAAAGGCGTCCTGCAACCGATACTCGTCCGTCGGCATAGCGGTTCGGCCAACGAGTATGAAATAATTGCCGGTGAACGGCGCTGGCGTGCTGCGCAGCAAACGCAATTACACGAAGTGCCTGTAATCATTAAGGATCTCGACGATTCGCAGGCATTGGAAATTGCGCTTGTCGAAAATCTGCAGCGTGAGGATCTAACGCCATTGGACGAGGCACAGGCCTATCAACAGTTGATGGCGGAGTTCGGACGTACGCAGGAGGATGCCGCCCGGTCCGTCGGCAAGAGCCGCAGCCATGTCGCCAACATGCTTCGCCTCCTTTCGCTACCCGATACGGTCAAATCGAAGATCAACGCGGGCCAGCTAAGTGCGGGTCATGCACGGGCGCTCGTCACAGCGGAAAATCCCGCGGCGCTTGCTGACAAAATTGTTCGGCGCGGGCTCAATGTTCGTCAGGCAGAGGCCCTTGCAAGACAGCAAAAAAAGGGCGCGGCAGCAAAAGGCGGGAAGGCCCGCAAAGCGAAAGACCCCAACGTTGCCGCTCTTGAGCACGACCTCAACGATCTCTTGGGGCTGCGCGTGAAGATCGCTGTCCGCGGCGAAGGTGGCGCGCTGACCGTTCACTACGACACGCTCGAGCAGCTCGACGATCTGTTACACCGGTTGAGCCATGGGGCGCAGCGCCCGGATACCGCAAGGGGCAATTAGGTAAGACCGGCCTTTCGTTAGTCGGGGCTGCCCGCGTTCGCGAGACCGGCCACCCGGGACAACGCATAGCCGCATATGGCTGCCGCCGGCGCCCCTGTTTGCTTTACCGCATGCTCAGCGTCTAGCAACGACGCCAGTGCCAACCCCACATTGTCTGTGTGCCAGGCACGCACCTGACGCTGAAAGCGATCTTTGAATTTGAAGAAGACAGGCGGCCGCAACACCTGCATAGCCCGCCCTACGTCCCCTGATCCGTCGGCTTCGGCCAGCACGAGTTGGAGCCGCGTAAAATGACGCTGCACCACACGGAGGACCGCAACCTCTGCGGTTCCCTCGTCTTGGCAGCGGCTATAAGCGCGATCGACTGCGGCCTGGTCGCCGTCGCCAACGGCAAAGGCAAGAGTATCAAGGTTGAATGCGGAGCTATCGCCAACGCAGGCGATGGCATCATCCAAGCCAATTTCCGAATTGTCGCCGACATAGATCGCCAGTTTTTCAAGCTCCGTACGGCTCACCGCGCGATCGGCACCGAGACGTGTGACAAGGTAGGTAACCGCTTCGGGTGCAATCGAAATGTCCCGCGCGGAAAACGTACTGCGAATGACGCGCTCGAGCGCCCGCATGTCGTCGGCGTAACACGCCACCGCTGCCGCATTGCGGGATTTCTCAAAGAGGCGCCGCAGCTTTGATCTTGGGCCGAGGTCGCCTGCCCGCAATACAGATAGTGCGTCGCCGACCCCGTGCGTTAGATGCGCTTCAAACAATGTGGCTGCCGCATCGGTTGCATCCCGAATTCGGATCACGCGCCGGCCCCCCGTCAGCGTCAAGGCTGCGGCCTCGTCGGCAAGGCGGGTGCGGTCCGCAAGCAGTTCGCCCTCTGTCAACTCGCTGACAAGAAATGGGTCCTTCAGGTCATCGACCGCCGACCGTGCGGCCATCTCCGCGCGCTCGTTGACCAGCCCGGCGTCTGGACCGTAGACCAGAATCGCCCGAACATCTGGCCCCGGATCGCGGAGGAACTCCCCGATACGGTTGGAGCCGATCTTCATGGCCGCGGACTAAGATCCTGCTTGGGTTGCAAAATACAGCGCGAGGCGTGCTCGAATGCTGTCGGTGACCTCCCGGGCCGCCCGATCGATCGCATCCTTCTCAGCACTCAGATTGGCAAAGTCTGACTGAACGATGGTGAAGCTGTTGGCAGTTTGAGTGCTTCCTTGAAACAACTGTTCGCCGCCTTTCTTTTGCACCAATCGATAATTCGCGAAGAGGATGAATTTGGCTCGCGTCGTGGTAGCGTCACGCTGGACGCCCGACTCTTGCCTCGACAAGCTGAGATTGATCTCCAACACATAGAGCGGAGAGGTTGGGCGACCCAACGGTGAGATCCGGTCAAGCAGATAGTTGTGCACCTGCTGTCCCAGGCGTCCAGTGATTACAGCAATCTCGATTTGTGCGAGCTCGTCGCGCGCACCCGCTTGATCTCCACGCGTCGCATAGAGTGGCTGGAACCCGCATGCCGCGGTCAGCAAAAGAAAACCCAGGACTGCAAGACATCTATACGACAACGTTCACGACCTTATTGGGTACGACGATCACTTTGCGCGCGGCCTTTCCGTCCATGGCGCGCACAACTCCTGGCAGGGATAGAACCTGATCCTCTAGGGTCGGGCCACCGGCATCGCGCGACAGCTCCAGAGTCGCACGCAGTTTGCCGTTGACCTGTACCGCGACCGTAACCGAGTCCTCCACCAAGTATTCTGGATCCGCCTCCGGCCAGGGTGCTTTGACAAGCAGTGTTTCATGGCCGAGTTGATGCCATAACTCCTCGGCCAGATGCGGCATCATCGGGCCGATCAATTTGGCCGAGGTTTCAGCGCCGAAACGGCGCACCCAAGCCATATCATCACCGCTACCGCCTAGTTCGCCCAACAGGTTCGTCAACTCGCGGACATGGGCAACAGCACGGTTGAAGCGAAATTTCTCAAGATCGTCGGTAACCACAGCAATCGCCCGGTGGATGGCACGCAACGCTTGCTGCGCCGCACTGCCCATTCGTGCGGGATGCGCCGACCCGATCAGCGCCATCGGCCCCACGGGATCGGCAATCATCCGCCATAGTCTGTTGGTGTAACGCCAGGCGCCTTCGATGCCGGCGGCGGTCCACTCAAGGTCTCGCTCGGGAGGGCTGTCAGAAAGCATAAATAGGCGGGCCGTATCGGCGCCGTAGGCTTCAATGATGGCCACCGGATCGACAATGTTCCGCTTCGATTTGCTCATCGACTCGGAGCGACCGGCCTGCACTGGTGCTCCTGATTCCGTGTGGATGAGAGTACCATCAGATCTCGCGCACACCTGTTCCGGATAAAGCCAGCTTCCGCTCTCGTCCTTGAATGTTTCATGGCAAACCATGCCTTGCGTGAAGAGACCGGCGAAGGGCTCGTCGACCGACAGATATCCGCAGGACTTCAGCGCACGTGTGAAGAAGCGCGCATAAAGCAAGTGTAGAATCGCGTGCTCAATTCCCCCGATATACTGATCGACCGGAAGCCAGTAATCGACGGCCTCACGGGAAAATGCACTCTCTGCATGCGGTGAGCAGAAGCGGGCGAAGTACCACGAAGATTCAAAGAATGTGTCGAGCGTATCGGTTTCGCGCTGCGCCGGCTGTCCGCATTGTGGGCAATCCACATGTTTCCATGTCGGATGATGATCGAGCGGATTTCCAGGCCGATTGAGTTCAACGTCGTCCGGAAGCGTGACCGGTAATTGGGATTCCGGGACCGGCACTACACCGCAAGCAGGGCACTTGATTACAGGTATCGGACAGCCCCAATACCGCTGTCGCGAAACGCCCCAATCGCGCAGCCGGTAGGTAATCGCGCTGCGACCGCTGCCCAGCTCCGCCAAGCGCTCAATTGCCGCCGACTTTGCCGTCTCGATATCGAGCCCGTCGAGAAACGATGAATTGATGTGCGTGCCATCGCCTAGATACGCGTCTTCTCCGATCTCGAAGAGCAATGGGTCCGTATCCTCGGGTGCAACGACCGGAATCACGCGGAGGTCGTATTTGTGCGCGAACTCCAGATCGCGCTGGTCGTGACCTGGACAGCCAAAGATCGCACCGGTGCCGTATTCCATCAGCACGAAGTTTGCGATGTAGATGGGCAACTCGATGCCCTCGACGAACGGATGAAGCGCCTTGAGGCCGGTATCGAAGCCTTGTTTCTCGGCTGTTTCGATTGCTTCTTCGCTGGTCCCCAGACGATTGCACTCGGCGTTGAACTCGGCGAGCTGGCTGTTGTCGCGGGCTAGTTCCTGCGCCAGCGGATGGTTTGCCGCAACGGCGCAAAATGACGCTCCGAATAACGTATCGGGGCGTGTCGTAAATACCTCCAAGCCGTCATCGCGGTCCTTTAGGCTGAAGTTTATGTAGGCGCCCTCCGACCGGTTGATCCATTTCTCCTGCATCAGGCGGACCCGTTCGGGCCAGCGATCCAAGGCGTCCAATCCGTACAGCAGATCGTCGGCAAATGCGGTGATTCGTAGGAACCACTGCGACAGCAGGCGTTTTTCAACTACAGCGCCGGAGCGCCAGCCGCGCCCGTCAATTACTTGCTCATTGGCAAGCACGGTATTTTCAACAGGGTCCCAGTTGACCCAGGCTTCCTTGCGGTAGGCCAAATCCGCGGCAAGGAAATCCAGAAACATCTTCTGCTCGTGCCGATAATAGTCAGGGTCACAAGTGGCGATTTCGCGATCCCAATCGTATGACAGTCCCATCGAGCGTAGTTGGGCGCCCATAACCGCAATATTTTCCTTGGTCCACTCGGCTGGGTGGACGCCACGCTCGATCGCGGCGTTTTCCGCCGGTAGCCCGAAGGCATCCCAACCCATCGGGTGGAGCACGTTGAAGCCGCGTGCGCTCTTATAGCGCGCGACGACGTCGCCCAAAGTGTAGTTGCGGACATGGCCCATGTGTATCCGCCCTGAGGGATAAGGAAACATCTCCAGCACGTAGTATTTGGGTTTGCTGGTGTCCTCGGCGACCTCGAAGCAGCCGTGTTCAGCCCATGTGGCCTGCCACTTTGCTTCCGCTTCCTTGAAGTTGTATCGGCTCATCGGCAATTCAGTGCGCTGTTGGGTTAGTTGAACGCGGACACGGCCGCTATCTCACTTGATTCTGGCCAACCCACAAGAAGGCGAGTTTACCTCAATAAGAGCTAACTGCCGATCCGATTGGCGTTGAGGCGTGGCGAGGGGTGCATAGAGTTCATTATTGTTCGCTGTTCGAACTGATGCGCAACTGGCGTGCGCGTGTGAGGATTGCATTTTCCAGGTCAACAACGGTCTGCTCGCTGACCGTTGCCGGAATCCAGGCACCCGAATTGTTCAAGTTCTGACGGAAAACGGCGACCCGCAACCCGTCGGATCGCAGCTGCCGATCGAGGATGTAGACCTGCACCTTAAAGCGCTCGCGCGTGCTGTCGGGCGGCGTGTACCAATCGGTAATGATGACACCGCCAAACGGGTCGGCCGAGCTCAGCGGCATAAAGGAGATGGTATCGAGCGAGGCGCGCCACAGGAAGCTGTTGACCGCGATGCCGACGCCGCCAGTTCCGTCGTCTTTTTTCGCACCCGGCCCAAAGATAAATGCGTCGTCTCCGAAGATCTTACCGGAGCCTTCACGCCGCAATTCGTCGCGGCTCTTAACGTCGTCTTCGGTCGCTGGCGTTGAGCTGGCGCAGCCAGATACCAGGGCGCACAATACAAGTGCCGTGAACAGATGCGGGAATCGCAATTGCATAAATGAGTTATGCCCCAAGACGCAAAGCGACTTCCAGCGAATTGTCGTCGCCCCGGGAGCATAAAGTAGAAGGGCTAGAAAGAAAAAGGGGCAGCAAATGCTGCCCCTTTAGAGGAACGATAGTTTCGATTGGCTTTAGAACGCGACTTGCGTACCAATCATGAAGTAGCTCGCGTCGTTGTCGCTGACCGTGCCTGTGCGATCGACATCGTAATTGGTGTACTCAGCCCAGGCCCGCACACCAGGTGCCGATGCGAAATTGTGGCTCACACCCAACGTCCACACTTCGACCTCATCACCGATAGCGGCGCCAAGGACGTTGCTTTCGTTCTCCAGATGCCCACCGGCGA
>CAZCVU010000097.1:0-6232 GCA_964501745.1 uncultured Flavobacteriales bacterium
CTGCCCGATACCTTGTCGGAGTATCAGTTTGCCGGGTTGCTGAGGGCCGAGCGGATGGAGCTTGTGGACTGCCGCACGGTACCGCTGAAGGTGCCCGCCCAGGCAGAAATCGTGCTCGAGGGACATGTCTCGTTGAATGAATATGGCGACGAGGGGCCCTACGGCGACCATACCGGCTATTACAACGCCGTCGAGCAGTTCCCGGTGTTCCACGTCAGCGCGATCACCATGCGCCGTGAGCCAATCTATCTTTCGACTTTTACCGGCCGGCCGCCCGACGAGCCGAGCATTCTCGCCGAAGCACTAAACGAGCTGTTCATTCCACTTCTGCAGCAGCAATTTCCCGAAATTGTCGACTTCTGGTTGCCGCCCGAGGGCTGCTCCTACCGCATTGCCGTGGCTTCGATCCGCAAGGCCTATCCGGGCCACGCCAGACGCGTGATGATGGGCATATGGTCCTATCTTCGGCAGTTTAGCTACACGAAATGGGTGATCGTCGTCGACGAAGATATCGACGCCCGGTCGTGGTCCGAGGTCATGTGGGCGGTTGCAACCCGCATGGATCCAGCCCGTGATTTGACGATTGTCGAAAATACGCCAATCGATTATCTCGATTTTGCCAGCCCACAGTCGGGACTTGGCTCCAAGGTCGGGCTCGATGCCACAAACAAGTGGCCGCCCGAGACGAATCGGGATTGGGGTCGAAGGATCCGTATGTCTGACGAGGTAATCGAGAAGGTGACCAGCATGTGGTCGGATCTCGGACTCCCTGGATCGGGCAAACCGATCTGGAAGTAACGGGCCCCTGCAATTGAGATATTCAGCAATGTCGCCGTTCACTTTGGTGTAAGATTCTTCGCGCTGCAGAAACTTGGAGAGGGGAGAAACAGAAGATGGAACTTACCGCACCACTGATTACGGCACTTTATGCCGGACTTAACGGGCTTGTTGCCCTGTGGCTCGGGATCAACGTCACGCGCAACCGCGCCAAGCGCGACGTAGACATTGGTGACGGCGGCGACGCTGAAATGCATCGGGTTATCCGTGTGCATGGCAACAATTCGGAATACACACCGCTTGCCCTCATACTCCTGGCCGTCATTGAGATCGTCGGCGCACCGTCGCTGGCGATTCACGTGCTTGGTATCGGCCTGCTGGTCGCCCGCGTCTGGCACGCGCAAGGGCTCTACTCCAGCCCTGGTCGTTCATTGGGCCGTTTGGTCGGCCAGACCGTGACCTGGCTGGTGATCTTCCTTGCCAGTCTCTACGCCATCTACCTGTTCTTCGCCGGTGGCATGCCGAACAACATGTAGCCCGCCGGTCGGGGCTTCAATGATGCCTGGTCCCTGCGGTCGAGCCAACCGGGCAGGAATGACCGGCGCTGAAAAATGACGTTCGCGGAGTTTCTGCGTGCATACGCTTGGCTGATTGCGCTGGCGTTCCTGGCGTTGCTTATCCTCAACAAATGGTATACGGCGCCCGATCGCGAGCGGGCACGCCGGCAGAAGGAGGCCGGGGACGAAGAAATCGAAGCAGAGGATGCCGATAGGCCCGAGCGCTACACTCGCGCTCGCGTCTTGTTCCTGATGAATCTGTGCCTGTTGGTGGTGATCCTGGTCGTCACGATATTGCTCAACACCTGAAGAAACGACAGCCGTGCTGCGCCTTCGGTATTGCCACACCCTGCTGGCGCTTGCTATTGGCGCGGATTGTTTGAAACCTTGAAGAGGACCTGAGCCGCCGTGGATGCATCCGATCTGCTCGACGAATTGATCTCGAAGGCCAAGGCGCGTGGAGCCGACGCCGCGGATGCCGTGCTTGTGAACAGCCGGTCGCTTGAACTATCACAACGGCTGAAAGAGCCCGAAATGGTTGAGCGCGCAGAGTCGCAAGACTTGGGGCTGCGCGTCCTGATCGGCAAACGCCAGGCGATCGTCTCATCCAACGATTGGAGCGAAACGAGCCTCGACGATCTGGCGGACCGCGCGCTCGCGATGGCACGCGCGGTGCCTGAGGATCCGCATTGCGGCCTGGCTGAGGCTGGCGAGTTGGCAAGTGATGCACCCCAAGATCTGGAGCTTTGCGACGATGGCGAGCCGACAGCTGAACAATTGGTCGAGCTGGCCAGAACTTGTGAGGAAGCGGCGCTGGAGGTCACTGGCGTGACAAACTCAGAAGGCGCTGAGGCAAGCTGGAGTCGAAGCGAGGTCGTGCTTGCCGCATCGAATGGATTTTCGGAGAGCTACACGGTATCGCGGCACGGAATCGGCGTTGCGGTTCTGGCCGGCGAGGGTACAGCGATGGAGCGCGACTATGAGTTTTCCAGCGCCGTGTTTGCTGCCGATGTCGACGACGCCGCCGAGACCGGCCGCAAAGCAGGCGAGCGGACAGTGCGCCGCCTCAACCCGCGCAAGGCGCCGACGGCAAAGGTTCCGGTGGTCTACGATCCCCGCATCTCCGCCGGCCTGGTGCGGCATTTCGCGTCTGCGATCAACGGCGTCGCGATCACCCGCGGCACAAGCTTTCTCAAGGATGCGATGGGCGAGAAGATCTTCCCCGAAGGCATTGCCATCGTCGACGACCCGCATCGCGTTCGTGGCCTGCGTTCCAAGCCCTTCGACGCCGAGGGGATGGCCAATCCAGCCTTGAAGCTGATTGATGCAGGAACGCTTACCAGCTGGGTGCTCGATCTGCGCTCGGCACGCCAACTTGGCCAAGAGAGCACGGGGCGTGCATCGCGAGGAACGTCCTCACCGCCGTCACCGGCCACGACGAACCTCTATATGGAGGCTGGCAGTAAGACGCCGCAGGCGCTGATCGCCGACATCGATGACGGTTTCTACGTGACGGAAATGATGGGCTTCGGCATCAACAATGTGACCGGCGACTATAGTCGTGGCGCGGCCGGCTTCTGGATCGAGAAGGGAGAAATAACCTATCCCGTGAGCGAGATGACGGTCGCTGGCAACCTGAAGGAGATGTTTCTCAACCTGACGCCCGCCGACGATCTGGTGTTCCGCTTCGGCACCGACGCGCCGACCTTGCGGGTCGAAGGTTTGACCGTCGCCGGCGCATAGCCACAGTCTAGGTGCGGTAGCTACCTGACAATTGAAGTCGCAGTTCTATATGCACGAGTATCCATGTGAAATGCGATCTGTCGTTGCGATTGCCGGAAGGTTCGCGGTCGAGATCGTCGCTGGCCCGACTGCTGAAGCGATCGACACGAACGGCTAAATAGGACCCTCACTTTGATCCGCTTTATCGCCACCATTGCCTTCCTAGTCCTTGTATTGACGGGCGTCAGCCGTTCGCAGGAGTTGCCCACTGCCAGCGATAAAGCTGAAATTATTGCCGTCATCGAAATGCAGATCCAGGCCTTCCGTAGAGACGACGGCTTGGCCGCGTTCTCATACGCGTCGCCTGGCATTCAAGCGCGTTTTGGCAGCGCCAAGAATTTCATGGCAAGTGTGATCGCGGCCTACCAGCCACACTACCGCCCTCGCTCGCTACAATTCCAGGACCTGCTCTCGCTTCACGGCCAGCCAACACAGCGCGTCTTGCTTGTCGGACCGGACGGAATCCCCGTGATCGCCTTGTATTCGATGGCACAGATGCCGGATGGCAGTTGGCGAATCGACGGTTGCTTGCTGCTCGCAGCGGAAAGCGCATGAGCGCATAGCTGCCTCAGACAACCTGTCCGACCCTATTGCAGCTGACCCCGGCGCACCGCTAAAACACATCGGCCTTTGCGGGAGAATGCGCTTGCCTCAAGATTCAACAAGTGGCCTGACGCGGGAGTTTCCGGTTTCCTGGGAAGAACTGCACCGGCATTCGCGGGCGCTGGCCTGGCGGCTTCTGGATGACCGACCATTCAACGGCATCATCGCCGTCACGCGGGGCGGGCTTGTGCCAGCCGCGATCGTCGCCCGGGAACTCGACCTCCGGCTGGTCGACACCGTCTGTATCGCATCCTACGAACACAAGGATCAGGGCAATGTCGAAGTGCTGAAATCCGTCGCAGGTGATGGCAAAGGTTGGCTGATCGTAGACGACCTGGTCGATACGGGGGTGACCGCGCAGGTCGTGCGCGACATGTTGCCGAAGGCGCATTTCGCAACCATCTACGCCAAGCCTGCCGGACGCCCACTGGTCGACACCTTCATCACCGAGGTCAGTCAAGACACTTGGATACTCTTTCCCTGGGATGTCGAACCCGCCTACGCGAAGCCAATCCGCGAGCAAGTATGAAGCCGCACGCGGCGCATTAACCGGCGCGCCATACCCCAAGCCGCGGGTCGAGCAGATCACGCAGACCATCGCCCAGCAGGTTGAGCCCAAGTACAATTGCCGCAATGGCAATGCCCGGGAACAACGCCTGCGTCGGCGAAATAAACATGAAGGTTTGCGCGTCGTTGAGCATGCGCCCCAAACTCGGACTCGGCGGCTGTACGCCCAGCCCCAGATAGCTGAGCCCTGCCTCCGCGAGTATGGCGACGGAGAACTGGATTGTTGCCTGCACAAGAAGCACACTGGCGATACTGGGAAGCAGGTGGTCGAGAGCAACCCTGAACGGGCTCTTGCCGAGCGCCGAGGCGGCGCGCAGGAATGGACGCGGCAAGACCTGAATTGTTGCGCCGCGCGTAACGCGCGCGAACACCGCCACGTTGAAGATACCGACGGCCAGAACGACATTGATTGCGCCCGGGCCGTTGAGGGCGGAAACGAGCACCGCCGTGAGCAGCGCCGGAAAGGCAAAGGTTAGATCGGTCACCCGCATTACGACTTCGTCGACCCAGCCCCTGCGGAGTGCTGCCAATAGTCCAAGCACACCGCCGCCAACAAGCCCGATCGCTACCGCCAGCGTCGCCACAAGCATCGAATTCCGGGCCCCGACCATGATCATAGAGGCCACGTCTCGGCCAAAGTGATCGGTTCCCAGCCAATGAGCCCGCGACGGCGCCATCAACTTGTTCGCAATATCGATGGCGCCAGGCAGGTGAGGAGTCCAGATCAGCGAAAGCACGCACACCGACCCCATCGCAAGCGTCAGCAGCGCCCCGCCGACAAAGTTGGGATGGCGACGGGCCAAGCCCGCTCGGCTACTCATAACTCGACCTTTGGCCGCGGATCGATCAGCGCATAGGCACCGTCGACCAGAAAGTTCACGACGATAACGAGACCGGTCAGCAACACGGCCACATCCCGCACGACGAAGAGATCACGTTGATGCACGGCCTGCACCAGCAAGCGGCCGAGACCCGGCAGATTGAATACGTTTTCCACGATTACCGCGCCGGCCACGAGAAAGGCGAACTGCAACCCAAGTATGGTGGCGATGGGAATGAACGCATTGCGAAGAATGTGACGGCGCATGATTGCGGTAACGCCCAGTCCCTTGGCGCGCGCGGTTCGTATGAAATCCTCGCCGAGCGTTTCCAACACGGCGCCCCGCGTGACCCGCGCAAGGATTGCCGCCTCGCCAAGCGCCAACGCAAGTGAGGGGAGGAGAAGAGACCGCAACGCTTGGCCGGCGCCATCGCTCCATCCGGAGAAGCCGCCGGCCGGAAGCCAGCCCAATGCAACAGAAAAAACCAGAATTAGAAGAATCGCCAGCCAGAAGTTGGGAATAGCGAGTGCAAGCTGGCTGGTCGCCATCACTCCCCAATCGCCCGCCCGGTTATGGTGCTGGGCGGCAAACATGCCAGCCGGCAGCGCAACCAAGGCCGACAGCAGGAAGGCAAAGACCGCCAGAGGCAACGTGACGCCAAGCCGGTCGCGCACCAGCTCAGCGACCGGAACATGATATGTGAAGCTCGTTCCCAATTCGCCGGAAACGAGGCCGGCAAGCCAAAGAACGTAGCGTTCGGCCGCAGGCCGATCGAGCCCCAACTCCGAGCGCAGCGCCGCCAAGGTATCGGCACGCGCCTCGGTTCCGAGCATGATCTGCGCCACGTCCCCCGGCAGCACTTCGAGCACAATAAAGATCACTGCGGAGGCCGCAGCAAGGGTCAGCAGCAGTGCCGCGAGGCGCCGCGTAAGGAAGGTCAGCATCGCTCGCGCAGGGACAAGATAGCGCTACTCCCAGCGCGCGCGTGTCACATCGTTTGCCTGAATCGGAGAGTTTTTCCACATCCCCGTCAAGCCGCGGCGCTGGACCCCGTGCTTTGCCAACTGGAACAGAAACACGTTGGCCACATCGTCGGCGATGATGCGTTGCGCTTTCCTGTAGAGC
>CAZCVU010000097.1:6242-8139 GCA_964501745.1 uncultured Flavobacteriales bacterium
GTAGAGCCTGCCCCGATCAGCATCCTCAGTCGCGTCGACGAGCTCCTTCATAAGCGCCTTGAGGGACGCAGAGGAATAGCCGAAATAGTAGTCGTCGCGCGTGTAGATATCGATGTCGAGCGGCTCGGTATGCGACACGATCGTCAGGTCGAACAGGTGATCGTTGCGAAACACATCGGAAAGCCATTGGGCCCATTCGACGGGGACGATCTCGACCCTAATACCGACTTGGGCGAGCTGCGCAGCGATGATTTCGCCGCCTCGCCTGGCATAAGACGGCGGCGGCAATTTCAGAACAAGATCGATTCCGTCACTATGTCCCGCCTCTGCAAGCAGCTTGCGTGCTCTCTCCTGATCGTAGGGATAGAGACCGGTGAGATCGACATAGGCCTTGTTGTGCGGTGCGAAGTGACTGCCGATCGGCGTGCCGTAGCCGAACATCGCCCCATCGATCACCGCCCGACGATCGATCGCATGGGCGATGGCACGCCGCACACGGATATCCTGAAACAATGGGCGACGCTGGTTGATCACCAGAATCGTCTCTCCCTCGGTTGTTCCGACAAAGACATCGAACCGTGAATCGTCCTCAAAGCGCTTCAGACTCTCGGGCGCGCCCAGATTGGGAAAGACGTCGGTATCGCCGGCAAGCATCGCCGCGACCTGGGCCGATGGGTCCGGTATTACCTTAAAGGTCACGCGCTCCATCAATGGCTTTGCACCCCAGTAGCCATCGAATCGCACCAACCGCACGCTGTCACCCTTGACCCAGCGCTCGAACCGGAAGGGACCGGTTCCGACTGGTCGTGTCTTGTTGGTGGCGGCCGACTCAGGCGCGACGATCACCGCATCCCCCCAGCCCATATTCCACAGGAACAAGCCATTTGGTTGCGTCAGGGTGATCAAAACCGTCGCCGGATCAGGCGTTGAGATATCGGCAATCGGTTCGAACAGCCGTTTTTGCGCGTTTGTCGAGTCGGCGGCCGATGCCCGCGTCAGGGAAAACGCGACATCGTCCGAATCCATAGTCGAGCCATCGTGGAACCGGATTCCCTCGCGCAAATGAAAGGTGTATGTACGCCCGTCCGCCGAAATCTCCCAGCCCTTGGCGAGGGCCGGCTGTACTGCGCCAAGCTCGTCGATACGCGTCAGCCCTTCAAACACATTGGCATAGACGACCTCATCGATGCCCTGGCCCAGGAGGAGCAGGCGCGCAATCTCGAAGAGGCCGCCCTGTGAACGTCAGAGAGTCGTGGGTCCGCGCGACCGAGCGGCTGGCCCTTACCGGCGTGGCCGACGCGAGCCTCGAGGCCGAAGTGCTGCACAGGCACGCGCTGGAAGGCGACCGCGCCCAGTTCTTCGCTACGCTGCACGAGCCGCTGGCGCCACCCCACCAGCGCCAGGTGGACCGCTCGGTTCGAAGGCGAGCCGACGGCGAGCCCCTGGCCTACATCATCGGCCGCCGCGAGTTCTATGGCCTCGAGATGTTCGTGAACGCCGACGTGCTGGTGCCCCGCCAGGAGACCGAGCTCCTGGTGGACAGGGTACTGGAGGTCGCAGCGTCCCATCCTGAGTTTAAGCTCGTTGCCGACGTAGGCATCGGGAGCGGCGCCATCGCCATCGCCGTAGCCCGCTACCTGCCCGACGCGACCGTGTACGCCACCGACTCCAGTCGCGATGCCCTCCGGGTCGCCGACTTGAACCGTCGCGCCCACGGCGTCGCCAAGCGGGTGGACCTCCTCCACGGCGACCTCTTGCAGCCGCTCCCGACCCGCGTCGACATCATCGTCTCCAACCCGCCATACCTCACGACCGAGGAGCTGAGCGGACTCGCGCCCGAGGTCAAGCGAGAGCCTGAAGCCGCGCTGGATGGCGGCCCCGACGGCCTGCGGACCAT
>CAZCVU010000098.1:0-8117 GCA_964501745.1 uncultured Flavobacteriales bacterium
TGCCAACGTTGCTCCACCATCAGGCCTACGCGATGCCGCGCGGTACGGAGGTACTCGTTTGCGCACTCGTCCTGCTTGGCGGATTCATGTTGCGCTATGTCGTGGTCATTGCCGGTCAGCTGACCGGTCCTACCGGAATTTGAGGAGACAGAGATGTTAAACCGACGAAGCTTCCTACAGGTTGGCGCCGCCGTACCGGCCGCGGCATTGGGTGGTGCGGCTCTGATCCGGCGGGTCTCCGCGGGACCGGTTATCGGCGGCAAGGATTTCTCGCCGAGCACGGGCAAGGAGCGCCAAGCCATCCCAACCGCGTGTTGGCAATGCGTCACCCGATGCCCCGCCATCTCCTACGTTGAGGACGGGCGCCTGGTGAAGATCGAGGGCCATCCGAAATCCATCCGAACCCACGGAGTGATGTGCTCCAAGGGCCAGGGCGGCGTCGGCCAATTCTCGGATCCGGACCGCATCCTCTATCCGATGCGCCGTGTCGGAGAACGCGGTGAAGGAAAGTGGAAGCGAGTTAGTTGGGATGAAGCACTTGGCGAACTTGCAACGCGCATGAAGAAGCTGCGAGACGCCGGAACGCCGGAAAAGGTGATGTTCCACTACGGCCGCATGAAAGCGAGCCACTCGAAGCTCATCAAGAGCGTCTTCCTCGATAACTATGGCACCGGAACAGTCGGCAACCACACGTCGATCTGCGAGGCAGCCAAGTGGACCGGTCAGGAAATGACCTGGGGCAAGCACTACGACAACTGGGATTTCGACCACACCAACTACGTGCTGAACTTCGGCTCCAACGTGTTGGAAACCCATACCAACCATGTACCGGTCGCGCATCGGTTGATCGCCCGGCTGGCCGAGAACAATATCCGCATGGTGACCTTCGACGTCCGGCTGTCGAATACTGCAGCCAAGTCGAGCGAATGGGTGCCAGTGAAGCCGGGGACGGACCGCGCCGTCGTCCTTGCCATGTGCAACGTGGTGATGAACGAGGATCTCTACAAAGGTGACGGCGAGGCCTTCCTGAAGTTCGTCAGGGTGTCAGCCAACCACAACGCCCCGATCGGCGAGAAGGTGGCGGCGCTGAAGGCGCATCTGGCCGACTACACGCCGGAATGGGCGGAGAAGATCAGCGGCGTTCCCGCCGACAAGATCCGTACTATCGCCCGCGAGGTCGCGACGACCAAGCCAGCCTGCGTCATCAGCTACCGTGGTGCGGTTGCCCATCACCATGGCGCCGATACCGAACGCGCGGTGCAGATGCTGAACTCGATTACCGGCAACATCGATCGCCCCGGCGGCGTCTGCAAGGCGGTTGGCGCCAGTTGGAAGTATCCGAAGGGGCCAAAGAATAAACCCAAGTCCCGTAAACTGAAGATCGTCGATGGTCTGGAGGGTGCGGCCAAGCTGCCGACCCACCATGTCAGCCATCAGGTCCTGAAGATGATCAAGGAAGGCAAGGCGGGGCGGCCGGAAATCTATATTTCGTACTGCTACACGGCGGTCTACGCGAATGGCGAGGTTCAGGAGAATATCGACATTCTCAAGAACGAGCAGTTGATTCCGTTCAGTGTCAACGTCAACCCGTTCTACGACGAATCGGCGGCGTTGGCCGATCTTATCCTGCCCGATACACCTTATACGGAACGTTGGGGCTGGGAGGATATGGTCTCGCCGGCGCAGATTCCGGAATACTACATCCGCCAGCCAGCGGTGAAGCCGCTCGGCGAATGCCGTGACTTCGCCGACGTCTGCATCGACCTGGCGGATCGCATGGGCTTCCCGCTGGGAATCAAGAGCCACGAGGAATTCGTCAAGGCGTCATGTGAGATGACACCGGCGGTCAAAGCGGCCGGTGGCTTCGAGTACATGAAAGCCAATGGCGTCTACCACGATCCGCAGGAGAAACCACACTACTACTCCTACAGGAAGGTTCTCAATCCCGATTCCTACCAGAAGGACGGGATCGTCATGGATCCGGAGACCGGCGTCTATTGGAACTGGAAGAAAGCCAAGGTGGCCAGCGAAGAAGAAGCCCTGGCGAAAGGCTACACGCATACCAAGAAATCCTACGGGGCCTACGTTGGCCAGGAGATCGACGGTGTCGTGTATGCCGGCTTCAAACCCGACAAGCTCAATAAGTCAGGCTATATGGAGCTCTACTCTGAAATCGTTGCGGCCAAAGGCCTACCGGCCATGCCGTCATGGACACCGATCCCTGAACATGAGGCCATGAAGTCGGGCGAGATGATCTTGACCACCTACAAGCTTGCGACGCAGATCCACTCGCGTTCGGCCAATTGCAAGTACCTGACCGAGATCTCTCATGACAATCCGGCCTGGATCAACCCGGTAACGGCGAAGGCGCGCGGCATCGCCGACGGCGATATGATCAAAGTCAAGTCGGAGTACGGTGAGCTTGAGATCGCCGCCAGGGTAACGCCGGCGATCGTACCGGACGCCGTGGCGATCTCTCATCACTTCGGTCACTGGGAATACGGCCGCTACGCTTCGGGCAAGAAAGCTCCTTTCGGACAGGACGAAGCCGATAGCGACCGCATCTGGTGGAAATCCAGCGGCGTGCACCCGAACTGGATCATTGGCAACAAGGCCGACCCAATCTCGGGCCAGCTGCGCTTCATGGACACCGTGGTTACCGTGGAGAAGGCCGCCGCAAGTGCCTGAACCGAAGTCAGCGGTAGACCACGACGAACTGGCCAGGAGCGCCATAGAGCGAAGTCGGCTCTATGGCCTCCTGTCCACCGTATTTAGTCATGAGCCGTCGGCGGAGTTCCTCGCTCATCTAAACACTCCGGAACTGGTGGTCGCCTTTAGTTGTGTCGGTATTGATCTCGGGGACGAGTTCCGGAGAGAGACGGTCGCAGAACTGGCCGACGATCTGGCCGTCGAGTACACACGACTGTTTCTCGGACCCGGCAAACACATCTCGCCGCACGAGTCGGTGCAGTTGAAACGCGGCAGCGGCATCCTGTGGGGGCCGGAGACGCCCGCGGTTCGGGCCGCATACCAGGCGGCTGGTTTCGATATCGACGAGGACGAGACCGAGATTCCCGATCACCTCGGTGTCGAATTGGGTTTCCTATCGCATTTGGCTGGCGAAGAAGCTCAGTCCTGGCAGGACCACGACCAGGAACAAGCAGCAGGGCTGTTGTATCTTCAGCACAAATTCATCTCGGAACACCTCGGAAAATGGGTTGCCGAGTTCTGCCGAAACGTAAAGGAGGAAGCCGACCTCACGTTCTACGCCGCCTTCGCGGATCTCCTGCACGGCTACCTTTCCGGCGAGAAATCCGAAATCGCCCGTCGTCTGGAACTGGCCGGCGTGGACGACGTTGCCAAGTCCAGATTCGCTGGCCAGGATTCGGAACACTTCAAACTTGTCAAAGGTTAGCTAGCAGAGTGCCAGCACCCGTTTCGGGGGCTGGCTCTTTCGAAGCGCCCGGACGCCTAGACCCCAATGCCGGTTGTGGAGTCAGGCAAGGGTGGCAGGTGGCCTTTTTCCCTCATCTTGGCCGGCAGCTTCGTCAGCCGCGGATCCATTGGACATTGGATCTGGCACCGGGCGCAGATGGGCGGCGTTGCTGTGGCGTAGGACATCGCGGAGTTCAGGAGGTTGGACTGTTCGTTCATTTCCTTGAAGCCATCAATCAGGCCGTGGATGCCCGTTTCGCCAAACACACAGCGAATGTGGCTCAGCGGCCCCTGCTTCGATAGGGCCTCCCAAGGGCAGACCTTGACGCAAAGGTAGTCGCAGATCTCGGGTTGGCAGAGCTGCTCCTCGAAGACGGGATCGGCTGGCAGCTCGGCCGTTGTCAGGACCGCACCCAGGCGCACGTTGGCACCGAATTCCCGGGTAATGATTGGGCCGGCGAGCCCGACTTGGCCCAGACCTGCCAGCTCGGCTGCATGGCGTAGGGAGAACGAGGCCATATAGCGGATCTCGGGGTCAGGCTCTTCGCTGAGCACTTCAGGCGCCCCAGAGTCATGTGTCGCGGGCATCGGCATGGCGTCGAAATTCCGCTCCTCCAAAAGCACACTCAGCCGGTAGTTCGCCAGATTCAAGATTTCGTTGAGCCGGTACCAGCCGAACTGCATGAAAGAGTAATTCGGTGCCGTGCGGAGTGTTCCCTTGGGGATCCGGGCGGCAAGACAGATAACGCTGCGGGCGCCATGCAGCAGATCCTGCGGCTTGTGTCCCTCAGGAGCAGCGGCGAAGCGTTCCACCGGAGCGACGCCAATCAGGTCAATGCCCGACTCCCGCGCCAGTCCTACGATGTCTTGCTTGAGCTCTTGCATTCGCTTCCGGGTAACCTCCTTCCTGGCCAAATGGGCATTACTCGAGCCTCAGATAGAGCCGAGCGCAGAACTCATAGCGGACATCACGCTGTGTCAGCGCACCTTGATCCATCAAAGTGGTGTCAATATGTGATCTCCGGCCGCTGGGTTCGCATTGATCTGCGTCAACCGGGCAGCCTGCGAGCAAATGGATGGATATTCCCGGGATTGCCGGGTTTGCCAATCTGCGGTTCCCAGCCCGGATCATGCATTGATTTCAGTCCAAGTAGTGCTAGTCTTCCAGAGGAGTTGAAACGCCTGTTCATGCCCGCGATCACAGACCTGTTCCTGCTCCTCGTCATCGCACTTCCTGCGTGGGGGGCGTGCGGCGCGTCGATGGCGATCGGCATGGCGAGGACAACCATGCGGCTTACGCTGACGATCCATGCGGTCGTTGCCGTGGTCGGTTTCGGGGCAACGTCCTATCTCTACTTCAGCTTCGCCGATAGCGCTGTGACGCCGGTGCAGGCCGCCGCCACCTTCACCGTGCTGGTGGTCGCCCTCGACATCTTCGTGGTGGCGCTGCTGATCCAGCGCAGCTTCGAGATGTTCCGCAGCATTGCCGGAACCTGGCTGCCCCTTGCGCTTATCTTCGCCTCGACCTGGGCGGCCGGAGTGCTGGCGGGCTAGCTGCGGAAGTCGTTACTCAGCGAGCGCCCTGCCCTGGCGTCCGGCGGCTCTCTAGTGGCACCGCCAGCTTCCTGAACCGTCACGATCGTGGGCCGCCGACGTACTTTGGGCGGACCGGGGAATTCCCCAATCCGCCCAAAACGGGAAGCGAATGGAATGTGGGAGTCGCTTCCACGCGTGTCCCGGCAGGGAAACCGGACGTATGATCTGGCTTTGCCGGACCGTTTGACCGTGAGATCGCCCGTCTTCCTACCGTGACATAGATTAAGGACGTATGACGCGCCGCTTTATTCCCTGTCGGCTAATCATGGCAGAAACGAGCGGCCTCGGGCCGTTCGCCGGCGGACTATACGCTAGGCCAGCTTGCCTTCTTGCCTGGCCCAGGTCTCCAGCGGCACAAGCGCGTCGGGATCGCGGCGAAAGACGATCAGCGACTCGTTGCGGGCGATGCGCCAGCCCTCCGCGGTGCGGACCAGCTCGACCCGGCTGTCGGTCAGCCGGTGCGGACCCTCGAGCGGAATTGGACCGTCGTGCGTCTCGAACTCGGCCGCGTCGGTGTAGTAGAGCGTGTGATAGTCGCGCAGTACCGCATGGTCCTGATCGACGACGGTGATGACCGCGTTCGATATCACGTGGCGGATTGTGCCGGTGCCGAGCGAGGCGTGCAGTGCCGCCAGCAATGCTTCGCGCCCGCGCAGTCGCACACCATGCGATTGCCAGTCAACGTCTGGTGTAAAGAGCGCCACCGCCTGCTCGAATTCGCGCCGGTCCACATGCCTCAAATAGCGGCACATGATCTGTTGGCAGGCCCATTCGATCGCACGTTCTTCATCGCGCATCATGTCTGCGCACCCGCTCAGATCGCCTTGCCAGTTGCCTTTGAACAGGCCTGCTCGACGGTCCGCCCTTGCTCGCGATCCATCGCTGCATCCCGCCGCCTCTTGGCGGCGAAGGCCGCCGCTCAGGTCGCCTTGCCGGCCGCTTTCGACCAGGTCTCCAGGGTCACCGGCTCGTCCGGATTACGCCGAAAGATCATCTGCGTCCGCCGCTTGCAGATCTTCCAGCCATCGTCGGTGCGCACCAGCTCGGCATAGCCGTCATGGGTGCGGTGCGGTCCCTCGAACTCGAGCGGCTCGGTCTGGTCCTCGATGCGCACGCCGGCGGTGTAATAGAGCGTGTTGTAGGAGCGCGCTGTGGCGTGATCCTCGTCGATCACCGTTACTACCGTGTTGGTCAGAACGTGCCGGATGGTGTCGCTGCCGAGCGACTGTTGCAGGGCTTCGAGCATATCCTCGTGATTGGTTACCTTGAGGCCCATGACGTCCCAGTCGACGTCGGGGGTAAACAGGGCAGTGGCCTGCTCGTACTCGCGCTGATCGACGTGGTGGTAGTACTGCCGCAGGACCTTCTGCACGTCCCACTCGATACCCAGTTCCGTTTCGCGATCCATGTTATTCCTCCCTCGTTTCGGCCGCCGTCATTTGCCCTTGGCCATCCGTCCCTCGCGTTCGCCCCAGGTGTGGAGCGGCACCGGCTCGTCCGGATTGCGCTTGAACACGGCCTCGCCGCGGCGCTTGGAAATCCGCCAGCCCTCCTCCGTCCGCGTCAGCTCGTCGTGTTGCTCGACGAGCTGCGTCGCGCCCGCAAAGTCGATCTGGCCGTCGATCTGATCGTAGCGGATGTCCGGTGAGCTATAGAGCGTGTTGTAGGCGCTCGCTTTCGCATGATCCTCGTCGATCACCGTCACCACCACGTTGGTCAGCATATGACGGATGGTGCCGGCGCCGAGGCCACCATGCAGACCTTCAAGGATCTGCTCGCGCCCGTCGAGTTTGACACCCAGCCCGAGCCAGTCGACATCGGGCGTGAACAACAGGATCGCTTCGTCATATTCGTAGCGGTCGACATGGTGGTAGTAGCGCCGCATCAGTTTTTGGCACTCCCACTCGATCATCATCTTCTGATTTTCATCCATAGGTTGGTCTCCCCCTAACGTGTAGTAAACCTCTCGCCTGACGCTTCAGGCGTCGTCCACCGCCTTGCCTTCTTGGTCGGCCCAGGTGTGGATCGGAAATGGTTTGTCCGGGTTGCGCATGAAGACACCGATCCCGCGGCGCTTTGCGATGCGCCAGCCTTCGTCCGTGCGCACGAAATCATCGACCAGCTCGCCGAGCAGATTTGCGCCCTCAAAGGCAATCGCGCCCTCGTGTTGGTCGAAGCGAATATCGGGCGAGCTGTAGAGCGAGACGTAGGACCGCGCCGTCGCATGGTCTTCGTCGATCACGTCCGTCACCGTATTGGTGATCATGTGGCGGATCGTGCCGGCGCCGAGCCCGCCTTCCAGGCCATCGAGGATTTCCTGCCGCCCGTCCAGTTTGACGCCGATTGCCGACCAGTCGACGTCGGGCGTGAACATCTGCACCGCCTTCTCGTACTCATAGGCGTCGACATGGGCGTAATAGCGGCGCACGACCTTCTGGCATTCCCACTCGATGGCCCGTTGCTGCTCACGATTCATAGCGAACCTCCCTGTGCCTGCGAGGCTTTCTTCTCCTGTTAAGGCATATGTCAACGCAGGCGAGGCAGGCTGTCAATCGCCAACGCCCGCGACCGACAAAGTGCCGCATCCTCCCCCACCGGTGGGTCCAGCGCCGCCATGAGCTCGGCGACGTATCAATGCCCACCAGTTGCCGCTACCGCTGATTGCACCTACCTTTGTTGCAGGAGCAATCGATGAAGCGTCTTGCAGCAATTGTTGTCGTATTTATGCTCGGCATCTTGCCGGCCGCCGCCGAAAGTGCGTCGACAGAACCCGTTCGTGGCGCAGAACTCGACACGATGGTGCGGGAAGTGCTCGAGTGGATCATCGGGAACACAGAGGAATACTTGCCCAGTGGTGCGCCCAAAATTGTCTTCGTTGATAATTTCGATGCAGCCATTGCGGAGTACGAAATCAAACGCGGCAGGTTTGTTGACGTCGATTATGAATTCAATGGCTCATACGACCCGAGTACAAAGACAGTATATCTCCGAGATGACTGGGGTGGACATACGTTAAGGGACAGGGCAAACCTCGTTCACGAGCTCGTTCACTACGCACAATACGAGGCCGGGAAGGAATTCGAATG
>CAZCVU010000099.1:0-8099 GCA_964501745.1 uncultured Flavobacteriales bacterium
CACCGATTCGAGTGTCACCATCCTTGCCTACGTGATGGTGCTATTCGTGCCCCTGTCACTCGTGCAGGCTCTGCTCGTGTGGCAGTGGCCGAGCCCCGAGGCGTGGATGTGGCTGCTGGGAATTGGCGTCATCGGCACGGCCTCTGCGCTCATGATGACGCAGGCGATCAAGGAGGCTGAGACCAGTGTCGTCATGCCGTTGTTCTTTTTCCAGCTGGTCTGGATGTCGGTGATCGGCTTCGCGGTTTTCGGCGAGATCCCATCGGTGTTTACCTGGATCGGCGGGGCAATGATCATCGCCAGCGGGACGTTTATCGCCTACCGCGAAAGCAGGGCGAAAAGAGCGGCACCATCGGTAGTCGATAAGGGAAGCTAAATCCGAGTCTAAAGTCCGCTTCTGGCTATGAGCGGACCATCGTCGTGAGGTGCGGATAGGTCCGCTTTATCCCGAAAAGCCGACCGATCGATGACCTGGGGATAGGTTCAAGACTGCGACGTTCAGCGAACTTACGGTTTAGGCTCCATCAGCAGGCGTTCCTTGCTGGCCCAAGTCTCCAGCGGCAACTCCTCGGCCTTGCTGCGAAATATCATCTGGCCCTTGCGGTGCGACATTTTCCAGCCGCCCGGCGTGCGCTCCAGTGCCGCGTAGTGGTCTGAAACCCGGTTCGGCCCGTCGAACGGTAGGGCGCCGTCCCAGTTGTCGAGCCGGGCCCGCGGCGAGAAGTAGATATTGAGATAGGACCAGGCTTCGGCGTGGTTCTCGTCGGCGACCTCGACCACCGTGTTGGTCAGCACATGACGTATCGTACCTTCCTGCAAGCCCGCGTACATGCCTTCGAGAATCTGTTCGCGTCCTTCCAGGTCAACGCCCATCGCCTGCCAGCGGGCGTCGTCGGTGAATAGCGCCGCCGCCTCTTCGTATTCGTAGCGGTCGACATGATAGTAGTAGCGCCGCATCAGCTTCTGGCAGGCCCATTCGATCAGACGTTGCTGTTTACGATCCATGAGGATGACTCCCTGTAGGTCTTAGCCTTGGAGGAAATCGGCCGGTAAATGCGAGCATACACCTTGTGTTGGCAGTGACGGGAGGAATCCTCTGCGAATGCTCGGCGCCGGTTGAGGCTACGTCGGCGATCCTGCCCATGCCGGCGGCGGATCGTCGAAGCTGAATGGCAGGTCCTGGTCACCGCGGCCACTGCGAAACAGTTCGCGCGCGTCGCGCGATTCGCAATAGATCTCCAGGCCGTTGCCGTCCGGGTCGTCGAAGTAGATGCTGCGTTGGCTGACATGATCGAACAGCTGCAAGTCCCCGACGCCATTGGCCTGTAGTGTGTCATAGGCCTCCTTCAGGTCGGCATAGCTGGCGACTTTGAAGGCGATGTGCGCCAGACCGAACCTGCTACCGTCCGCCGGCAGCGGCGTACTCGTTGCCGGGTCGGCCACCGCGTCCAGGTCGATCGTGTGGGCATCGCCTGGCAGACTCAGAAAGACGCCGCCATGAGTGGGGTCCTGTTCCACCAGCTGGAATCCCAGCACGTCGATATAGAACCTCATGGCACGCTCGACATCGCGCACCCGCAGCGCACAGTGGCCAATTCGCTCGAGCTTTATCGGCACGCGGTCTCCTCGTTACGGCGTCGGCATTGTTGAGCAGCGTATGCGCCAGTCTTGGACAGTGTATTCGGTTGCGGCACGCCGCAGTTAGAGAATGATCCGCAGTCAGGCACTAGGGCGTGCCTGGATCAAGGCTTGGGCAAGAAGAACGCGCGGCCAATGGGCAGCACAACCACTGCCAAGCCAACCAGGACCAACGCCATTCCGGCAGCACGCAAGAGTCCGAACTGCTCGTTGAACATGATTGCAGATGCCACGACTCCGACACACGGAACCAAAAAGGCAAACGGGGTCACGACGGCTGTTGAATACCGATGAAGCAGACTGCCCCACAGGGCGTAGGCGACATTCGTCGCCAGGGCACCGATGTAAATGGCAGCGACGATGCTGGCCAACGATGCGGTCGCTATGGCTTCGAAGATCGAGCGCTCGTCGAACAGCCCGGAGATAAGAAGCGCCGGTAGCGGCGGCACAAGACTCAACCAGGCAACGAGTGAGAATGCTGAGACATCGGTCATGCGCTTCAGCAACACATTGCCAACAGCCCAACTGAATGCAGCAGCTAGCGTTAGTCCGAGGCCGATAAGGGTGAGGTCGGCCCCGGTTGTGAAGCCAATTACCGCAAGGCCCAGGGCGGCAATAGCCATTCCGGCCAGCTGTCGAACCGCCGGGACGTCCGCCATCGCCACCGCTGCTATCAACACGGTGAAGAAGGCTTGGGACTGTATGACCACGGACGCCACACCGGGCGTCATACCCTGCGTGAAGGCGAAGAACAGAAGAAGGAACTGTCCGGCAAACAGCGTCATGCCGATCAGGATCAGCGTGGTCCACGGGATGCCGGGACGAGACAGAAAAAGTACAGGTACGGCCGCCACCAAGAATCTCAAAGCGGTCAGTTGGGACGGCGAGAAGCTTTCAAGGCCGATCTTCATCGCCGGAAAGGCGAGGCCCCACAGGACTGCGGTTATGACTGCAAAGACAATGTGGGCAGGCTTCATGGTTGTTGTCGCTGGCTGTGTGCCATCGGTTGGCGGCGAAGGTTCCGTTCAGGATATTTCGCGACGGCGAACCTGTCTTTGATACAGAATCGGCGGCGTGTCCTTGAATGAAAAAACTTAGTCCAACCCGAGATGTTCGTAAATGCGCCGCGCGGTCTCCTCGGCGTTCTCGCCGCTGTTGTCGATGATCAGGCTGGCAAAGGATGGCTTTTGAAAACCTTCGTCAAACATCGCTGGAATCCGTGCGCGTTCCCAATCCGAAAGCGATCGTCCATCGCGCTCGGACAAGGCGATCTCAAGGGAAGGCGCCAAAGCTACGCAGATGACCGTGTATCCAGCGGCCTGCAGCGGTGATTCGATCCTCTTCCAGCTCGAATCGTCCATCGGATAAGCCACGAAGAAATGAACGTTTGCCCGCGCAACACTCAACGTTGCCAGGCTGATCAGGTCGATCGCGGCGGACCACCTCTCCACATTCGGCAAGTCCGAAGGCGCCAGATCGTCTCCATCGAGGTAAAGGCTGCCCGGCACCATTCGGCTCAAGTGCCGCGCGACGGTGTTCTTGCCGGCGTTGATCGGTCCGCTGATGATGACGATCATGAAGAGGTGTTGGCCATGGCCGATGACTGGAGAGGGTTCTAGCCGTCGAGCGACTTCAGCAGTTTGCGAAGCGACGTCTCAGTGTCAGTCAGCGCCGCTGGGTCGACCTTTGCCTTGCGTTGGATCATCTGCCGCGCGATTGGGATATCGCGGGCGCTATTGACGGCGTTGGCACCGACGACGGTGCCGTCGTCCAAATAGAATGCCGTAAAGCTCAGCGCGCCGGTATCGCCGCGAAGCACGAGCTCGCTCCATCGTTCCGGCAAGCCGACCATCTGCAGGTTGACGTCATACTGGTCCGACCAGAACCATGGGACCTGCGCGTAGGGTTCTTCGACGCCACACATTGCCTTTGCTGCCGCGATGGCCTGATTTTGCGCATTCTGCCAGGATTCCAGACGCACGCGCCGGCCAAGAATGGCATTCGGATGGTTCGTGACGTCGCCGGCCGCGTAGATATCCGTGTCTTCGGTCTGGCCGTGCTGATCGACAATGATACCGTTGTCGGTGGCAAGTCCGGCCGCGGCGGCGAGTTCATCGCTGGGCAGAACGCCGATACCGACGATGACGACGTCGGCCTCCACCGCTTCGCCATCGCCACACAGGACGCGCCGAACCTGGTTGTCGCCTTCGAACCCGGTGACAGGTGTGCTGGTGCGAATATCGACGCCGTGGTCACGATGCATGGCCTCGAAGATGGTACCGACTTCGGGCGCTGCGGCGCGGCTCAACACCTGGTCGAGCATTTCGATGACCGTCACCTGGCAGTTGTGTTTGCGCGCTGCGGCGGCGACTTCGAGGCCGATGTATCCGCCGCCAACCACCGCGACCTTCGCCCCGGAACTCAATCGTTCGCGGATCGCCAGCGAATCGTCGATACCGCGCAGATAGTGAATTGCCGCCAGGTCCGATCCCGGCAGCGAAAGCCGTCGCAGTTGGGAGCCGGTCGCCAGCAGCAGTTTTGTATAGGGAAGCGTTTCTCCGTCACTCAGGGAGACAGTCTTGGCGCTACGGTCGATTGTCTCGGCTCGAATGCCAAGCCGGAGTTCTATGCTGCTCTCATCGTAGTAGGCTGGTTCATGGACATACGTCGAAGGCGGTTCATCCTCGCCAATCAGGACTTGCTTCGACAGCGGTGGCCGCTCGTAGGGCGGGTAGGCCTCATCGCCGACGATCACGACACCGCCCTCGAAGCCCTGCGCGCGCATGGTCTCGGCTGCCCGTCCGGCGGCCTGGCCTGCGCCAATTATGACAAAACAATTGTCGGTCGCCATGAAATGCGGTGGCTCCCAGTCGCGTCAACGCCCGCGTCTTGCGTCGCTAGTCCTTGGGAATGCCGACGAGAATATCCTCGCCTTCGACCTTCACTGGGAAGACCGGGACGTCGTCCTCGGCTGGCGGATCCAGGACCTTGCCTGTAGGAATATGGAAGCGTGCCTGATGCAACGGGCATTCAACGACATCATCCTCGACATAGCCATCTGACAACAACGCGAATTCGTGCGGGCAGACGTCGGCAGTCGCATAGTAAGTGCCGTTGACGTTATAGAGCGCAATCAGCGTTTCGCCGATGCGAACCGGCTTCGGTTCGTCTTCTTCGACATCCCCTACGCTGGCCACGCGATGCCATTCGGCGGTTGCATCTGTATCGGCCATTTCCCTCTTCCTGAGTTTGGGTGGATTGTCTGCCGGAGTAACGATCGCGAGGCGAACCATGACCAAACTGTTTGCAGGTTGTTGTGCAGCTGCGGCCGGGTCGACAAGCCCGCGAGGGATACGCACTCCACTCACCATAGTCAAGCACTGCCTCGGGCAGGAAAGTGTTGTTGCTACGACGTCGTGATCGCGATCTCGACCGGTGGAGCAATCCGCAGTGTCTGATAGACGACGCAGTAGCGTTCGGTAAGCTTGACGAGCGTTGCAAGCTGTTCCTCCGAAGCATCGGAATCGAGGTCGAAGCACAGGCGAATGTTGGCGAATCCAACCGGCGCTTGCTTGTCGACCGCGAGCGTGCCGCGAAAGTCGAGGTCTCCTTCGGCGCTGACGGTACCACCGGCGACCGGGATATCCAGCGCCGTCGAGATTGCTTGTAGCGTCACCCCGGCGCAGGCGACCAATGCCTGCAGTAACATGTCGCCGGAACACGCGGTCAATCCATCGCCACCAGTCGCGGGATGCAGGCCTGCGCGAACCCGCGCTTTCGCGGTCTCGACGGAGCAGGTGACATTTTCGCCGAGCGCCCCTTGTGCCGTCAGCGTGATCAATGCGCTCTCCGGCACCTCCTGGTAGTGGCTCTTGTGCGGCGCCTGCAGCGCCTTCAATTCGTCGGCTTTCATCGCGGTTGATCCTCAGAGTTGGCGTGCGCATACGGCGGGCGGTCGGCCGCCCGGATCGATCCTAATCTCGGATTGGCAGGTCAGGAAACGTTGAACAGCGCCCGGCCGCGATCGGTCAGTTTGCAGACCAGCCAGTCGGGTTTTATGGGGTTCTCGAACCAGCGTTCAGCCCAACCCTGTTCGATGCAGGAGCGGATTGTGCGCTCGTTTACCCGCTGGCCGCCCTTGTCGAACAGCGGAAGCTTGCCGCCCGGCTCCTTGAGGCCCCGAGCGAGCCAGGTGCGCTGCAGTTCTGTTGGACGTGCATTCCGCTTCTTGCGGTCGGTTCGCCGAGCGTCATGCATATCGACCACGTTGTCTTTCTGCTGCATTTTTGGCGTCGTCTTCCTCATCCGCTGCCCCATGGTAGGCTAGAACGGTGCCGACGCCAAGCCAACAGCATCAAACACGGGAGCACTGGCATGAAGGCCTGTTTTGTCTATGTCACCGCCGCTGACGCGGCGGAGGCGAAAAGCCTTGGCAAGAGGCTGGTCGAGGCACGGCTCGCCGCCTGCGCCAATGTGATCGACTCGATGACTTCGATCTATCGTTGGGAGGGCCAGCTCAACGAAGACAGCGAAGCAGTACTGATACTCAAGACACAAGCCGATCTGGTTGACCGTCTGACCGCGATGTTGCTTGAACTGCACAGCTATGACCGGCCCTGTGTCGTCGCCCTGCCGGTAATCGGCGGCAGTTCTCAGTTTATCGATTGGATCGGCGCCGAGACGCAGTCCGTGGAAGGGACCTGATCCGGCGGCTATTCGGCCGCCTTGTCGCTCGAGGCGCGCGCCAGCGCTTGTTCGAGATCGGCGATGATATCGTCGAGCGATTCCAGACCGATGGACACGCGTATCACGTCAGGCCCGGCACCAGCCGCAATCTGTTGCTCTTCGTCGAGCTGGCGATGTGTGGTTGAGGCCGGATGGATGATGAGTGAGCGTGCATCGCCGATATTGGCTAGGTGGGACAGCAGCTCAACGCCCTCAACGACCTTGATCCCCGCTTCATAGCCGCCAGTTACACCAAATGTGAAGACGGCGCCGGCACCCTTCGGACAATATTTCTGCGCCAGCGCAAAAAACGGGTTCGACGGCAGCCCAGCGTAAGATACCCAGGCGACCGCCGGGTGTCCTTCCAGGAATTCCGCAACCGCCTGCGCGTTGGAGCAGTGGCGCTGCATGCGCAATGGCAGCGTTTCGATGCCGTAGAGCGTTAGCCAGGCATTGAATGGCGACTGTGTCGCGCCGAGATCGCGCAGGCCGACGACGTGGCTGTGGATCGTGTAGGCGAGATCACCGAAGGTCTCGGCGAACGTCAGCCCGTGATATTCGGGCGCCGGCTCGCACAGGCTCGGATACTTGCCGCTCGCGAGCCAGTCGAAGCGTCCGGAATCGACGACGACGCCTCCCATCGCGGTGCCGTTGCCGGTGAGGAACTTGGTCGTCGAATGGACGACGATATCGGCACCGTGCTCGATTGGCCGCGACAGATAGGGGGTCGCCATGGTGCTGTCGACGACCAGCGGTACGCCGGCCTCGTGCGCAATTGCGGCGATTGCCTCGATGTCGGTGATCACGCCGCCTGGGTTGGCGAGGTTCTCAACAAAAATAGCGCGGGTTCTTGGCGTCAGCGCATTCCGGAAGTTGTCGGTGTCGGTGGCGTCGACGAATACTGCCTGCCAACCGAACTTCTTGTAACTGTTGCCCATCTGATTGAGCGAGCCGCCATAGAGCTGGCGCGCGGCGATGATCTCGTCGCCGGGCGACATCAGTGGAAACAGCGCCAGAATCTGGGCCGCGTGGCCGGTCGAAGTCGCCGTTGCCCCACGCCCGCCCTCGAGCGTCGCAATACGCTCCTCTAGTACGGATACCGTCGGGTTCCCGAGCCGCGAATAGATGAACCCCGGGGTCTGGAGATTGAACAGCGAGGCTGCGTGTTCGACATCGTCGAACACGTAGGACGCGGTTTGGTAGATCGGTGTCGCACGCGCTCCCGTCACAGGGTCGGGTGCGGCGCCAGCATGGATCGCTAAGGTCTCGAATCCCGGTTTGTCCGCCGCCATTGTTCAGATCCGCCGCCGCTTCGATGAAATTTGGCCGGAGTTGAAGCCATGCCAGCTCAACTCGCCGTGGAGGCGTGAATATTCGATCTTCGGGCAGCGGTTCATCACAACTTTGAGACCCGCCGCCTCGGCCCGCTGCGCCGCCTTGTCGTCGCGAATACCGATCTGCATCCACACGACCTTCGCACCCATGGCGATCGCCTGGTCGGTGATCGCGCCCGCTTCGTGGGATTGGCGGAAGATGTCCACCATATCGATCCGGTCTTCGATCGCCGCTAGATTCTCAACGATGCGCTCGCCAAGGAGCTGTTCGCCGACGGCCCGCGGATTAACAGGGATGACGCGGAAATCTTTGCGCTGCAGATACTTCATCGCGAAATAGCTCGGCCGGTTCCAGTTGGTGCTGGCGCCGATCATGGCGATCGTCTTCACACCGTCGAGGAT